>CANQZE010000011.1 GCA_947628255.1 uncultured Clostridia bacterium
CTTGAAGTTTGGATCTATGTGTTCGCGCGCTCCGTTCGCGCCGCCCTCATATATCTCGTCCGCTATTTTCGCCTCCAGCGTCGGATCCGCGCTCTTGAGTTTGCCGAGCAAAAATTCGAGCGCGTTGAGGCAAGCGTCGCCTATCAGCGTCCCCTCTTTGAAAACAATTTGAGGCGTAAGACGTATCGCAAGCCTGCCGCGCACAAAGCTCAGATCGAACAGCACGTCCTCGCCGAGTTGCGCATTGCTCATCGAGAGCTTGATCTGCGCCGCGGTTCGGTTGGTCTCGATCGGATTGACAAAGTCGAGCATAAACGCCTCGCTGTAACGGATCTCTCTAAGCTCCGAACCGAACAGTTTGAACCCGTCGGGAGTGAGCGCTTCCTCGTTTTTGAAGGCGATATTCCCCTTGTACTCGTCGCGCTCCGCCGCCATAGAGATCTGTTTGCCGTCGGCGGGCAACAGCTCGAACAGATTGATCCTCGCCGCGACGTAGGGATAGCAGAAATCCTCGTCTCTCACAAGCGTGGGCAATCCGAACTCGAATTGAACGCCGTCTTTGAGCCTGCCGTTGTCCTCGGCGAAATTCATCTTGAAGAGGAAATCAAGCCCCAAAAGCTCGTTGAACAGAGCGTGCATAATGCCGCCGGAATCGCGCGTGTCGAGGATGACGCTGTAGTTGTCGCCGTCCTTTGTCGCTTTGAATATGCCCGACAGCATCCCCGAGAGCAGTTCGACATAGCTATCGTCCACGCCGAAGTCCGAGAGTTGAGCGTCCGCCTCCTCCCCTTCGAAGCCGATGAGCTTCGCAAGCGACTTCAAAAGCGTGGCGGGAGACCATTCGCTGCCGGTGCCTTCGACGATCGCGTCCAAAATCTTGTTGAGAGAAAAGCTGAAATCGAAACGACCGAAATCAAATTCGAACTCTTTGTTCAGCGCCTTGCCTATCAGCCTGCCCAACATCTCGTTGAGGTTGTTGTTTTCGTACACAAACTCGGCGGACAGCTTGATGCGGCTCCCCGCAAAATCTATGTAGAGGCTGAGCGGATCGTTCACAAAGAAGCTCGCCGCAAAAATGTCCGTAGCGCCCGAAAACACCCTCGCTCTGATAGCGGAATTTTGAGAAGTAAACTCGCCCGCGGCATCTTTTGACGTTCTGTCGAGGATGGCTTCGATCTCAAAACCCAGCTCGAAATGCTCGTCCTTGGGACCGTACTCGTCCTTCATCCCAAACAGACCAGAAAACTCGGTGTGGAAATACAGATCCGACCCCTGCTCGATAGGCGTCGTCCCGATCGAATGGCTCAGGCTGTTGAATTTGTCGAAATATTGCGTCGCCTCAATGGGACCGTCGCTAAGCTCCTCCGTGTCGGACGAGGACGGACCTACGACCATACCTCCGCCGCCGCTGCCGCCATCTTCCGGTTCGAGGACAGGGGGAGTATCCGAAGGCGGAGTCTCGCCTTCGGGCGCGGTTGCGAGATTGTCATTTGAGGCGTCCGTCTCGCCGCACGCCACAAGAAGCCCAAGCGCCAACGACAGCACGAGGGCGACAGCCAATATCATTGATAATATCTTGATCTTTTTCATAATTTCCTCCCAAACGAGCGCGCCTCTACCACATTGTATGCGCCTGAAGCGCGCCGGACGTCATCAGGATCAAATTACTTATATAATATTTTAACATATATTCTCAAGTAATCAAATAAAATTTTATCCCGTGATTCAAAAATTCCGACTTGCCTAAAAAATTCAGGTATAAAACGGCGACTGAAATGTCAAAATACAGTGAGGTGAATTATGAACAGAGCAAAACTTTGCAGTGTGATACTTGCGCTTACGCTCGTCGCGGTATGCCTGATCGGCGTCGCGCGCACGACTCAACGCGCTCAGAATGAAAGTCCCGAGGCATACGCCGCCTCGAGCATATACGACAGGCTCACGCCCGAGATTATCGAGATATACGAGCGCGAGATCTCTATGGCGCCCGTCGTGAGCAACAAATCCGCCGCGGCGATCCAAAAAACGGCGCAACAGTTGGACGTATCTGTCGGCAAACTCAAAACGGTGATGCTGCTGCAGGACCTTGCCGCGAGAGTGGGCGAGGACGCCTCGCTTTCCGTTTTGGCGGATATGTCCGATCTCGATCTGCTCATATACGCGAAGAACATCGGCACCGCGTATGCGGCATCCATCCCCAAGGAGAAGGCGGATACGCTAAAGGCGTTGCTGCTTGCCGCGCTGAAGGCCTGACCAAGGCGCATAACGACAAAAACGGCTGTTTATCTCAGCATTTTGCACAGATAAACAACCATTTTTTTGTTTTTAGAGCTTGATCTTCTCGATAAATTTTTTGCGGTTTTCGCGCGTTGTTGCGCAAGGCGTCAATACACGCCCTGCTCGATCATTGCATCCGCAACCTTCTTGAATCCCGCAAGGTTTGCGCCCGCGACAAGGTTGTAGGGCAACGCGTATGCGTCAAGAGTCTCGACGATCTTGGAGTGGATATTGCTCATAATGTTGCGGAGCTTTCCGTCAACTTCTTCCGCCGTCCACTGCAAGCGCTCGCTGTTTTGAGTCATCTCGAGGCCGGACGTCGCAACGCCGCCCGCGTTGACCGCCTTTGACGGAGCGACAAGCACGCCGTGCTGTTGCAGATATGCGATAGCCTCGTTTGTGGTCGGCATATTGGAGACCTCGTTGAGGACGGGTACGCCCAACTTGACCATCGCCTTTGCGTCCTCGAGATCCACCTCGTTCTGCGTGGCGCAGGGCATATAGACATCCGCTTTGACGTTGCCCCAAGGCTTCTTCCCCGCGAAAAATTCGCAGCCGAACTTTTCCGCATAGTCCTGCGCGCGGTTGCGGTTGGACGCGCGCATCTCGAGCAGATAGTCAACCTTCTCGCCGCTTACGCCGTCCGCGTCGTACACAAAGCCGTCCGGACCCGAGATTGTCAGCACCTTGCCGCCAAGCTCGGAGATCTTTTTTGCCGCGCCCCACGCGACGTTGCCGAATCCCGATATGCAGAACGTCTTGCCCTTTAGGCTCTCGCCTTGATGTTTGAGTACTTCGATGAGGAAATAGGTCGCGCCATAGCCCGTCGCTTCGGGTCTTATGAGAGAGCCGCCGTAGCTCAGTCCCTTCCCCGTGAGAACGCCGTTGTTGAAATGCCCCGCGATCTTTTTGTACTGCCCGAACAGGAAGCCGATCTCCCTGCCGCCGACGCCGATATCGCCCGCAGGGACGTCGAGATCGGGACCGATATGACGATACAGTTCCATCATAAAGGATTGGCAAAAGCGCATTATCTCCGCGTCGGATTTGCCCGTGGGATCAAAATCGCTGCCGCCTTTTGCGCCGCCCATAGGCAGTGAGGTGAGCGAGTTTTTGAAGGTCTGCTCAAAAGCGAGAAACTTCATCGTGTCAAGATCCACGGATTTGTGAAAACGCAACCCGCCCTTGTACGGCCCTATCGCGTTGTTGAACTGCACGCGGAATCCGCGATTGACGTGAAACTGGCCCTTGTCGTCCATCCAAGGCACGCGGAACATAATCTGTCTGTCGGGTTCCACCATTCGCTCAAGCACGCAGAACTTTTTGAGTTGCTCTTCGTTTTGCTTGACTGCAGGCTCTATCGAAGTGAAAACTTCGGTGACAGTCTGCATAAATTGAGGTTGGCTCTTATTTTTTGCCGCCGTCTGATCGATAACATCTGAAATGTAAGACATCGTTGACCCCCGATAAGGATTTTTTTCAATATATATAATATGATACACCTTTGTCGCGTGCATTTCAACTCCTGCGATCAAACCGATTTGAAAAACAAGCGGGATATTTATACACTCCAGCCAAACAGTACGAAAAAAATCGACATATTCTATCCTTCTAAATTTCAAAATTTTTTTGACGGATCCCTGTGACGCGCGCTTTTCCGGATATAGACAAATTTTGCGCGCGTGAAATTTGCGTCGGAGGACAATGCGTCTCTCAAGCGCACTTCCCGCGCGATACGAAAACGCTCCGCGATCGGCGAAGCGTTTTGGGCATAACGTCGGATGACTCTAGCCTCAAAAATCATTTTGCGAGGCCCGCGATGAAGTTTTCTATCTCCTTTTCCATTCGGATGTCCGTCGTGACATAGTCCACTCCGAACTTCGCGACGCAACACATCGCGTCCTTGGCGCTGTTGACCGTCCAGACGCCCACCTCGAGGCCCGCGGCGTGAAATTGATCCGCGATCTTTTTTGTGAGAAGCTGATACATACAGGACAGATCTATCTTCGCGGCGATGGCTTCGTCCGTTTTTCCTTTGCCGAAGTGCGTGTTTGTGACGAGATATTGCAATTTTGCGGACGGCAGTTTGCTTCTGATATATTTCAACTTATCGAGATGGAATGAGATATATCTGATTTCGCAGCCGACCTGCTCTGCCTTTTGCATAATAAGGTCGAGATCGTTCTCCGTCATATCTTTGTCTTTAATCTCGATGACCGCGGTCTTGCCGCCCTGCTTGCATATATTCAGATACTCGTCGAAGGACGCCGCATATTTCTCTTTGTTGTGTCTGAGCGGAGTCGAGAGCGCCTGTTCAAGCGTGACGTCCCTCACGTTGGAAATGCCGTCGAGCGCGTTGCGATCGTGCATACACACAAACTCTCCGTCCGACGTCGCCCACACGTCCGTCTCTATGCCCCACACGGTCTCGTCCGCGGCGGCGAGTTCAAACGCTTCGCGCGTGTTCTGATACTCCTCAACGCTGAGTCCCCTGTGCGCGATGAACTTCACGTCGCGCTTGGAATAATCTTCGGCGAGGTCTCTGAGCTTAGCGCGCGTGTAGGTTGCAAACTTCAGATTGTTGAGTACGCCGAAAGCGACTCCGACGCCGATTATTGCAACGACGAGAATGATCGCAAGCGCGATAAGCAATCTTCTGAGATGCTTGTTCATCCTTCTCTCCTCCCGAAAAAACGCAAACTGCCCGGGCGGGTCATCACTTCAGGCAGTCGCGCACTATATCATAATAGATAATTTTAGCACGATATGTGCGTTTGTCAAGTTCAAATTTTTCAATCGCGTCCGTCGGTAACCTTTTGTCGAATTTTATCAAATTTTGCAATATCTCGAGTTTATAACATCAAAACCGCGTATAAAACATTCGTTTTGTCAATAATGCCGCTGTGAACATTCAAGAAGTATTGTCAGACCTGAAGGAAACTTTTTCAAACAGCGACGATCTCAAGATCCGCGAACTGACCGTCTGCGGAGTGCGCTGCGCCTTTTCTTATATCGACGGGGGCATAGACCGAGAGCTGTTCGAGCAGAGCATTATCAAGCCGCTTATGCAGGCGGACAATTTCGGAAAACCTTACGAGGACGCCCTCGAAAGGATTGTGAATTTTTCCGAAACCGCCGTTCCCATCCCCGTCATAAGCGCTCCCGGGCCTATCGCCGAAGGCGACGCCGCGCTGTTTATCGACGGCGAGGACAGGGCGTTTGTATACTCGCTCAGAAAGCCCGAGAAGCGCTCTATTACGGAACCTCCGACTTCGAGCGTACTCAAGGGACCTCGCGAAGGTTTCATTGAGGAGATCAAGACGAATTTGTCGATGATGCGCCGCCGCATCAAAAGTCCCGATCTCGTCATACGCACCTTTCAAGTCGGAAGATATTCGACAACGTCGGTCGCGGTGTTGCACATCAGAGGCGTCGCGGACAGGCAGGTCATAAAGCAGATCTACGAAAAAATCAGCAAGATCGACATCGACGGAGTGATCGACAGCGCCTATATCCTCGCGTTCATACAAGCCAAGCGCACGTCGTTCTTTTTGCAGGCGGGGACTTCCGAAAAGCCCGACGTCGTCAGCGCCAAACTGCTTGAAGGACGCGTCGCGATCATCGTGGACGGATCGCCTATCGCGGTCACTTTGCCATATCTCATCTTCGAGGACGTTCAGGACGGCTACGACTATTATTCGGGAGATTGGCGCGCGTCGATGATCCGTATGTTCCGCATCATCGGCGCCCTGCTCACCGTTCTACTCCCCGGCGCGTACATTGCGCTTCAAACCTTCCATTTGCAACTGCTTCCGCTCAAATTTTTGATGACGCTTATGGCAGCCACAACGGGGATCCCCTTCCCGCCCGCCATAGAGATGCTCGTTGTGCTGGTGCTGTTTGAAGTCCTCAATCAAGCGTCCATCAGGATGCCGCGCTACCTCGGCATATCGCTGTCCGTCGTCGGCGCGATAGTGCTTGGAGACACGGCGGTCAAATCGGGATTGATCTCATCGCCATCCGTGCTTGTCATCGCGCTGAGCGCCATAGGCATATTCTGCGTGCCCGATCAGGTCGGAACGATCTCCATCCTCAGACTGCTCTTCCTGTGCATAAGCGCTGTGACTGGATTTGTGGGAATGGTGATATTGGCGATCGTGATCATAGGATATCTCAGTTCGCTCGACAACTTCGGCACGCCATATCTCTCGCCGTACGCTCCGCGCGTCAATCCCGATCTGCAGGACGCCGTCCTCAAAGTGGGAACCGTGTCGATGGTGGACAGGCCATACTCGATCCCGACAGCCAACCGCACTCGCATCCGCAAACATTGAGGTGACAAAATGAAAAACGTCAAGATCCAACACGGCATCTACAAAAATCTGCCGTCCGGCACGATATACAACTCTCAAGCGGGATTTTTGATCTTCGCGGTTGGCGTCGCCTTTAAGCTGACCGCCGCGCCCGGCGTCATCAACGAGACGTACGGCTCGTCCACGCTGTGGGCGTTTATGATTATGTCCGCCGTGGAGATCGCAATCACCGCGTGCATTTTTGCGTTTGCGCGTATGCGCGGCGACGATCTTTTGCGCTGTTCCGCCTCAAAAACGTATCGCTTGATCTGCGCGGCGGCAAGCGTGTGGCTCATCGTGAAAGGCACCTTCTATTTTTGCTATTGCGTCTCCTATCTCGCGCGGGAACTCTTCGGCGGAGTGGAGCCTTCCCTGTTGTATCTGCTCTTTCTTTTCCCCGCGATCTACCTCGGCATAAAGGGAGCGCGAACCGTCGCCCGCACGACGGAGATCCTCGTGCCGATCATATTTGTGTTGATCGCCTTCAACTTGATATTTTTCGACACCAACAACGACATCGGTCGCAATCTGCCAATATTCTCGATGGATCCCGTCGACTTTTTCAAGAATCTGCCGCGCTTCGGGCTGTGGATAGGCGACGCGTTGCCTTTCGCGTTTCTGCGCGTCAAAAACAAACGCCTGCCATATGTGACGGGCAGCATAGTGTTGACCCTCGCGACCGTGTTGATCACGGTTATGCTCGGCGTCGCGGCGTACGGCGATTCTATGAAAATGGTCTCGGATCTGCTCATCCACATCGCGGGCTTCAACCAACTCTCGATGGAGATCGGCAGGATGGAGTGGACAAATTTGTTTGCGGCGGTCTCCGTGTCAATACTCTCGCTCTCATTCATATATTTCGGCGCCATAGCCGCCTGCGATCGCGCCGTCGAAACGCGCGTCCCCGCCGTCGTCCTGTATCCCGCGGCGGTAGCGGCTATCATAGCGATCGTACCCTCCTCGCAATCCGTCGCAAAGTTTGCCGTGCAAGCGATAGGCTATGCGCTCACCGCGATGGCGATCGCGATACCGCTCCTTATGCTGACGACCGCGCTCGTCGTAAAAAAGAAAATGCCAAACTTATATCGCCATCTCGACGACGAGTTCGTCCCACGTGAACTGCCCTATCCCGAGCCGCCCGCAAGCCTTGCGGACAACATCCTCAAACCTTTCAAACGGCAAGCGCAACAGGAGTATGCAACGCTTGACAACGGCTCGCTTCAAACGGAGGAAAACCAATGAAAAAGCTCAACGTCTCCTCGTACGCTATGCGCACAAAATGGATAGTGATATTGCTGTGCGTCGTGTTCCTTCTCGTGTTCGGGCGCACCGTCAACAGTCCTGCGCTGACAAAGACCGCGATCGTCATCGGGATCGGCGTGGATTTCGATGAAAAAACGTCCGAATTTGAGATCACCACACAAGCCGTGCAGATGCTTTCAAACACCAGCGGCACGGGCGGACAACGCTATGACGTGACCACCTGCAGAGGCAAAACGATATCATCCGCACTTGACGATATTTCGCAAAAAATGGGGTTAATAGTGTCGCTTGCGCACTGTGAAGTGCTTTTTCTGTCAAAATCCGCGCTGAAGCTCGATCATCTCCAGATCATATATCCGCTCAACACTATGTATGCTCTCAGAGAGCAAGCCATAATCGTGACAGGCTCTCTCTCCCCTCGCGAGATGCTTGCCACCCGCATCGGCACAACGATAAGTTCTCCCTACTTTTTGCAGTCCGCCATCGTCAACAACGAAGGTACCGACGGCCTCATCAAGACAACGGCAAAGGATCTGCTTGCGCGCTCGATGTCGCGAAGCGAGGCGACTGCAATACCATATATCTTGCCGAAAAAGCTCGAGGATCAGCCTCAAAACGAGCAGGAGGAAATGAAGGACAATTATGAATTCGACCTCTCGAGAGTCCTCGTTTTCAACCACGACAGTTCCGAGATCCTCGACGAGGATCTGTCCGAAATCTTGGCGATATTCCTCTCCGAGACGACCTACGGATCGCTGAACTATACCGCGGAAAACGGGTCGTCATTCGAGTTCCGCATCCTCGACAAGGGCGTGAAAACTTCCGCAAACGGCAGAACGATCAAGGCGGAGATCGACCTCAAAGTCGACCTGCTGGATTACCAGTTTGTGCAGACGGACGAGATACTCTCCGGCGCGACCGAGATCATCCGAGAAGCCGCAAAAAAGCTCGGCGAACAGCTGACCGATCGGATGAAAAAACTGCACGCGCTATCTCTTCAATACGGCATCGATTTTCTCGGCTTGCAAGCGAAAGCCTATCAGCGCATAGGCAGAAAACTCGAGGAGCATTGCCTCGACTCGCTCTCATTCTCCCCCAAAGTGAAAATCACCGTCAAAGAAGCCGCTTGATTTATTTGTGGGGCTACGCGCCCTACACTCGCTTGCATATTGCTCAGGGCTTAACGCTTTCGCAAAGCAAAAGTTTTCTCAATCCCTAGGCGAAATACGGCGCCAATCCGCTTTCTTACCCCAAAAAATCACTACGTAATTTTTTGGGGACCCCGAAAGAGGCGTGACACCTCTGTCACAGGTATTCGCCAATACGTGCGGTTTGAAAAAAACGGCGCGTAGGCGTCAAGGACAAGCGAATAATAAAAAGGCGGCAAGCCCTCGAGAAAAAGCTATTCCCCGAGCGCGAACGTACATAAACGTACGGTTTGAAAAAACCGCTCAATTTGGATAGAGCGCAAAAGCGCAACTTTTCTGAACACGAGCGTACATAGACGTACGTGACGTGAAGAAAAGTTGCGCTGACAATGCTATTCGCCAAATTGTGCGGTTTTTAACGTTTGGAGAATTGAGGAGCCTTACGCGCCTTATGCAACCCATATTTCTTGCGTTCTTTCGCTCTCGGGTCGCGAGTGAGATAGCCTTCCTTCTTGAGAGTGGCGCGATATGCCTCCGCGTCCGCAACGCAAAGCGCGCGGGCGATGCCGTGACGGATGGCGCCCGCCTGTCCTGTGTAGCCGCCGCCCTTGACGTTGACGATGACGTCAAACTTGCTCTTGGTGTCGGTGGCGACGAGGGGCTGGTTAACGATGAGCTTCATCGTGTCCATCGGGAAGTACTCCTCGATGGGGCGCTTGTTGATGGTGATGCTGCCTTCGCCCGGGATGAGACGCACTCTTGCGATGGCGGTCTTTCTTCTGCCGGTGCCGAGATATTGAACTTTCTTTGCTTTTTTAGTAGCCATAATTCACCTCGCTCAGTTGAGTTTGAGTTCCACGGGTTTTTGAGCCTCGTGGTCATGCTCGCTGCCGACATAGACGCGCAGCTTTTTGAGCATCTTTGCGCCGAGGCTGTTTTTGGGGAGCATCCCCTTGACCGCCTTGTAGACCGCAAAGTCGGGCTTCTCGGACATAAGTTTCTTATACTGGATCTCTTTCAGCCCGCCGATGTAGCCGGTGTGATAACGATAATATTTGTCCTCGAGCTTATTGCCCGTGAGGACGACCTTCTCGCAGTTGATTATGATGACATGGTCGCCGCAGTCGACATTGGGAGTGTATTCGGGCTTATTTTTGCCCTTGAGTATGGACGCGACCTGAGACGCCAAACGTCCGAGGACCATATCCGTCGCGTCGACGATATACCACTTGCTCTCAACTTCACCGGGCTTTGCCATGTATGTCTTGTTGTTTTTTGCCATTGATGACAAATCTTTAGCCATATGAGCTAACCTCCGATAATTTTGATCTTCGTCCAAGTTGTTCATTCAAGAGGGGCTAGTTCCCAAACTCGCGCCTTTTCCGAAAATATGCTTGATAATAATATAAGAAATGTTCAAATAAGTCAAGCATTTTTCAGCACTTTGCGATTTTTTTGCGACGATTTGTCGCCGGAGAGACTCTCAGCCCTCGCACAATATCTCCAACGTCGCGGGTTTGACGTCGATGGACATCTCGGAATCGCCGTTTTCGAAGTGACCTCTTTGCAGTTTCAGCTTGAGGGATCTCACGGGGCAATCCTCGCTTGGCGAGACGCGCAATTCATATCCGCCTTCCGTCCTCTTCATCTCGAAAGCGAGGCTGCCCCGCTCTCCGTACAGAGTGTAGCTTCCCTCACCCTCGAAAACGCGCGCCTCGACGCTCTCGAACGACATACTGTTGCCCTTCCTCTCGGGGAGCATAGGCACGATCGCGCCGTCCGCCGCAAACACGGGGAAATCCTTGAGAGCGCAATCTATGTTGTATTCGCGGCCGCCCTCAAAGCGCTCTCCCGTGAAGAAATTCGTCCACATTCCCTCGGGCAGCCATATGCGCATTTTGGCAACGCCCTTCTTGCCCTTTTTTGTGACGGGACAGACAAGCATATGCTCACCGAAATAGTATTGATCGCGATACTTTTTGCTCCTTGACCTGTCGTCCTTGTCATAATAGTACATAGGCGAGACGAGAGGCACGCCCTCGGTGTGCGTGAGGACGTTCGCGGTGTAAAGATACGGCAACAGGCGATGCCTCAATCTCATATAATCCTCTGCGATGTCCTCCACTTTCTCATACAGCCACGGTTCCTTGCTTTTGCCCATATTGTTGGAGTGCAGGCGATTGATGGGCGAAAATACGCCGAATTGCAGCCACCTGAGATACAGCTCGTTGTCTCCGCGGCCGAAGAGATGTCCTCCGATATCGTGCGACCACCACGTATAGCCCGCGTTGGACGCGAGCGCCGTGAAATAGGGCTGAAAACGCAGGCTCTTCCAACACACGACGGTATCTCCCGAAAATCCGAGAGGATATCTGTGCGACCCAAGCCCCGCGTACCTCGACAGGATCAGCCCGTTTTTGCCGTCCCTGCAATTGTCCGAAAAATGATAGTGATTGAGCAACCAAAGGGGATCCAACCCTTCCATCTTGGATTTTGTGCCTTGTTGCCAATCTATCCACCAAAAATCCACGCCGTCCTTCTCGTAGGGATGATGCAGGATGTCAAAATAGGCGTTGAGAAATTTTTCGTCCGTCAAATCGAATTCCACAGTCTTTTTCGTCGCGGGATCGACGCCGCACGCCGCCGCCATCTCGGGATACATATCCTCAAAATAGCGCACGCCGTCGCGCGGATGCAAGTTCATCGTCACGGCAAGTCTCCTGTCCTTCAGCGCTTTGAGAAACGCTTTGGGATCGGGAAACAGGGATCTTTCAAAGGAATATCCCGTCCAGCCCCTGCCCTGCATACTGTGATATTCCGCGTCGAGGGGGACGCTGCCCACGCGATGCCAATCCATATCTATTGTAGCGACGGTGAGAGGCACGTTTTTCTCCTCAAACTTGTCCATAAGCGCGAGGTACTCGTCCGCAGAATAGCGATGATAGCGCGACCACCAATTGGACAACGCGTACATAGGCAAGAGCGGCGGATATCCCGTCAGAGCGAAAAACTCCTTCAGCCCGCCGAGATAGTCGTCGCCGAATGCGAAGACGTATTTGTCAACGCCGCCCTCTCTCTTTTTGACGGATCCGTCCTCGTTGAGCAAAAAGGATCTGCTGTCGTCCATCTCGCTCGCCCCGTCCGAAGAAAAGATTCCCTTCCTTATATGCCCGATACAAAAATGGTCCTTCTTTTCGCGCTTGCCCTTCCATCCTCCAAGCACGCCGAATGTGCCGTCCAAGGTGCGCGCCGTGCCGCCGAGGTTGTTTTTCGAGGTGGGCAAAACGGCAGGTCCGTCGCCAATTTGCACCTTGACGTCAAGCGTGTTCAAATCCACACAAAAAGCGGCGCGTTTCGTCTTAAACACGGGTTTATCCGCCGTTTTTGTCACTTCAACTTGCGGTTGTGCAAAATCACGACAATACACAGTCTGGGTGCGCAGATCGGTGAAGGCGCCCTTTTCAACGCGGACAATCCTGTCCGAAATGACGCTGACGCGCACGTCCCCGTAGACAAAACAATTTTGAGGCGCGCACGCCGTCGCGCGCGAAGAAAATCTGTTCATAAAATACCTCTTGAATTTTATATTGTTATTTTATCATCGGTCGCACATAATGTCAATGCGGTCGTTTGATTGAAAGATGAAAATGAGAATGCGTCAAAAGGAGCGGCAGAAGCCGAAATCTAAATTTATCTTAATATTCTATAATTTGACACATATCTTATTTTTTAGTATAATCAAACAGTCAACGGCAAAATTTGACAAAAAAACACGGAGTTTGAAATTACGCGAAGTATGAAAGAAAAACTCTTGAAATTCAAAAACAGCGTTTGCAAGTTTGTGCAATCCGACTGGTTTATCGTTTTGAACGCCCTGCTCATTTTGTTGGGCTGGTCGTTGGACATATGGGTCCCGATGCTGTCGGTGATCGCGGCGATCAACGTGCTTCCGCTGTTCTTCGACAGACAGACGAAACATCTGTTCAACTTGCTTATGATGTTCTCGTTTATTATGAACACAAGCCGCAACGATCTTATGCCGTACACTCCGATGCTGTCCCTTGTGCTTGTGATGTTTGTCGGCATAATATTCAACTCAATATTCTTCAAACGCAGTTTCGTTTCTCTCCATCCCAAAAACATCAAAGGTTTTCACGCGTCGCTTCTCGCGTTGATCTTCCCGTTTGCTTTCGCGGGGGTATCGTCCCCTGCGGAGGTCCCTCTGCTGACGGTCGCCATACTCGCGCTCATCATTTTGATTGGTGCGTTATACTCCTTTTTCACGGTGTGCTATTACGGCACGGAAGAGAGGAAGCAACTCCCCGAATATGTGCTGAAAATCCTCGTTGCGTCCGGCGTCATCGTCGCGCTCGAGATGATCATCGTCTATGCCAAAGTGGGCAACATCAACGACATTTTGCAAATGATGATGTCAAAAAAGGTTCACATCGGTTGGGCGGGTCCCAACAATATGGCGCCGCTGCTGTCGATGGCGATCCCCGCAACGCTGTATTTCTGCATCAAGAAAAATTACGCGACGCCCGTCCTCGCGGCGATCGCGCTCATAGAATATGCGCTCATTTTCACGACGGGATGCAGAGGCGCAATACTCTTCACGACGCTCGCAATGCCCGCGATGCTGTTCTACACTTTGGTGAAGAGCGAAAACAAGTTGGCTTTCGGCGCGACGATCACGGTCATCTTTATGGTGGCTGTCGTGCTGATAGCCTATTACGGCGATCTCTTCGCGGGTATATTCACGACCATTCTCAACAAGAGGCTGGAGTCGTCCGGGCGTGAGGAGCTTTACAAACTCGCCGTCGACGCTTTCAAGACATGGCCCATATTCGGCGCAGGCTGGGACTACAAGACGGATCTGTTCTTCCACAGCACCTTCTTCCAGATCATCGCGACGATGGGCGTGTTCGGTCTGATCATATTCGCCGTGTTCTATCTTTGGAGATATTGGACATTCTTCAAACTTCGCAAGGAGCCTTCCACCCTCGCGTTGCTCGCAAGCAGTATACTCTTTGAGGCGTACGGGATGATCGACACCAACTATTTCATCCCCAACTTCTTCTTGATTATGCTCTTTATGACCTTCGCCGTGGAGATCAACGTGCCGGAAAAATCCTGCCTCGCTTTCGGCGGCAAAGATCCCGTCGCGCACGTCGTCGGATTCTTCCGCATCTTGGCTGACAAGGTCAAACCCGTTAAGGCTTCCGATCCCTACGCGCAAGAGCCGAGCCAAGACGTCGACCAACCGCAGGAAGAGACGATCGACCAACCGTCAGAATCCTCCGCACCAGAGCAAAACGAACCCAAGCAACCCTCCGAAACGGCAGAACAACCCTCAGATACAGGCGAACAACCGCCCGAGCAGGAAATTCCCTCTCCCTCCTCATCGGAGCAAGAAACATAATTTTTCAAAATTTCAGATTAAAAAAATCACCGCCCGAGCGAATCCCTATCCGTTCGGGCTTTATATTTATGTTGACCTTTCCTCTCCTCGTCGACGACATTCCACAAGCCAACCCTTGCCCGATCCGAATTCCCCTCTATTTAGGGGATGTTTCGACCTCGCTCAACATTACGGCGAGTATACAATCTGTCCGAACAAAAAGGGGACGGAAAAATTAAGTAAGCGCAACGTACACATTTATTCCTGTCATCCTGAGCGTAGTCGAAGAATCCACCGGTGCGAAGCAAGTCAACCATAAACTTTCAAATGACCGTCACGCTCTTTGCAAGGTTGCGCGGTTTGTCGGGATTCAAGCCGAGGCACAGCGAGGCGGAAAGCGCAAAGTTTTG
The DNA here is from genome assembly GCA_947628255.1 of uncultured Clostridia bacterium. GTDB lineage: Bacteria > Bacillota > Clostridia > Christensenellales > CAG-917 > CAG-475. Next base: position 14,852 of record CANQZE010000011.1, read on the forward strand.
AAGCGGCAACACCGCGAGCAACGGTTGGAGTTCGGCGACGTCGAGTTTTGGCAATTGCAGCGTTTTGTTTGCTCCGAGGTCGCCCACGCTACTCACGCCCACGGTGTAGGCGCCTCTTGCGCGGAGTTCGCTGACAGTGGCGCGCATTCTTGGCAGGTACTCCTGCTTTGTTGCGATCGCGATTACAAAACTTTGCGCGTCGACAAGCGCGATAGGTCCGTGTTTGAGTTCGCCCGCGGCGTACGCTTCGGCGCTATGATAGGTGATCTCCTTGAGTTTGAGCGCACCCTCTTTTGCGGTGATCAGATCCTGCCCTCTGCCCACGAAAAACACCTTTGCCGCCAACGCTCTTTTCTCGTACAATTCCTCAAGCGACAGGCATTTTTCGGAGGCGGCGGTCAGCCTGAACAGCTCCTCTTTGCTCATACTCCTGCCCGAGGCGAGGCTGAAGAGCAGATACAGCGCGAGAAGCTGACAGTTGTAGCTCTTTGTTGCCGCCACGGCTACTTCGGCGCCCGCGTCCAGCGACAGCGTTTTGTCCGCGGCGAAGCTCGCGCTGCTCCCGTCCACATTTGTGATGGCGAGCGTGAACGCGCCTTTTTGCTTGCAGGATCTCATAGCAAGGATGGTATCCGCGGTCTCGCCGCTCTGCGTGATGAAAATCGCAAAAGAGTTTTCATCCACAAGTTCCGCGCCGTCCATCTCGCTTGCCGCGATCGCCTCGGCGGGGACTTTGAGCGTCCGTTCCGCCAACATTTTGCCGTATCTGCAGGCGTGAAAAGCCGTCCCGCATCCCGACAGCACAAGCCTGTTCGCGCGATTCAGCCTGCTTATAAGCTCGTCGTTCAGCGCCGCCGTAACGCTAAGATAGGTGCGTTCAAGCGCGGCGGGGATCTCGTCTATCTCCGCGCGCATATGGCAAGCGCACTCCCTCGGCGGAGCGCGGTGGATAAAGACGGGCTGTTTTAAGACCCGCGCGCCGTCCTTGAAAACCGTACAACCCTCGCAAGTCAAGCGCGCGTACTCGCCGTCCTCAAGCACGATCGCCCTGCGGCAGTACCTCGCGAGCGCAAGCGTGTCGCTCGCGGCAAAGCTCTCCCCTTCTCCGTGCGCGATCGCCATCGACGCGCCCTTTCTGTAGACGTATATCGCCTCGTCGCCCGCCGAGATCGCAAGAAAAGTCGCGGAGCCGCTCAGCCTGTCTCCTACGCGCCTCACCGCGTCGAGCATATCTCCGCCCTCCAGCGCGAGCAAATGCGCGATGAGTTCGCTGTCCGTCTCGGAAACGCGCTCCACGCCCCTATTTTTGAGTTGCGCGACAAGCTCGTCCGCGTCGTTAAGTACGCCGTTATGCACAACGGCGATCCGCCCGTCAAACGAGAGATGCGGATGCGCGTTGACGGCGTTGGGCTTGCCGTGCGTCGCCCATCTCGTATGCCCGATCCCGCAATGAAAGACGCCGTCGGGCAACATCGCCTCGAGCGCGTGTACTCTCCCCGCCGTCTTGAAAACGCCGATCTTTTCCCCGCCGAACGCGACGCCCGCGCTGTCATAGCCGCGATATTCCAGCGTCCTCAGCCCGTCTATCACGATATTTTTCGCATTTTGAAACCCTGTGTAGCCAACGATTCCGCACATACAATATTTATATGCTACGCGCAAAAAATTCGCGAAAAAATTCTCATACTTGTTGACATCCGGTTTTCGCTGTGATATATTTATTCCTGTTTTTGAAAAAAACGTGTATCGGCGATTTTTTTAGGTGAAAAACACCTAAAAAAAAACGCCTTTTTTTGTTGTCGCTGTGCAAAACGGGCGGTTGGAGGAGTTTTATGACAAAATATGTATTTGTGACGGGCGGCGTCGTATCGGGACTCGGCAAAGGCATTGTGGCGGCGTCGTTGGGCAGGCTTCTGAAGCTCAGAGGCTACAAAGTGGCGGCGCAGAAGTTCGACCCGTATATGAACATCGACCCCGGCACGATGAATCCCACCCAGCACGGCGAAGTTTTCGTGACGCACGACGGCGCCGAGACGGACCTTGACCTCGGACATTACGAGCGCTTTATCGACGAAAATCTCACAAAATTTTCAAACCTCACCAGCGGCAAGGTGTATTGGACGGTTCTGAACAAGGAGAGAAACGGCGAATATCTCGGGCAGACCGTGCAGATCATCCCTCACGTCACCAACGAGATCAAAAGTTTTATCGTGAAAAACGTCGAGGCGACGGGCGCGGACGTCCTCATCACCGAGATCGGCGGCACGATCGGCGACATCGAGTCGCAGCCTTTCCTCGAGGCAATACGCCAATTCTCGCTTGAAGTGGGACGCAAAAATTGCCTGTTTATCCACGTATGCCTTGTGCCGTACATCAGCGGCTCGGACGAATACAAGTCCAAACCCGCCCAACACTCCACCAAGGAGTTGCAGGCGATGGGCATCTCTCCCGACATCATCATCACGCGCTCGGACGACGATTGCGGCGAGGCGATACGCAAGAAGATCGCTCTGTTTTGCAACGTCAAAGAGGATTGCGTCATCGCAAACACCACCGCGGATTGCCTGTATGAAGTCCCCGTTATGCTCCACAAAAACGGGCTTGACAAGGTCGTCTGCCGCGAGCTTGGACTCAAAAACAAGTGCGACCTCGCTCCGTGGAAGGCAATGATCAAGGACATCCACTCCCGCAAGGGCTACACCGACATCGCCATCGTCGGCAAATATGTCTCTTTGCACGATTCCTACCTTTCCATCGTCGAGTCCCTCAACCACGCGTCCTACGCCTGCCACACCAATGTCAGACTGCACTGGATAGACAGCGAGGAGATCACCTCTCAAAACGTCGCCGAAAAACTCAAGGGAGTGCAGGGAGTCCTTGTCCCGGGTGGCTTTGGGATCCGCGGCACCGAAGGTATGATCGAGGCGTGCAGATATGCGCGCGAGAACGGCGTCCCCTATTTCGGCATTTGCCTCGGGATGCAGATCGCCGTCATAGAG
>CANQZE010000012.1 GCA_947628255.1 uncultured Clostridia bacterium
TGGGGTCGCACGAGGTCGTGTTTGACACGGGACTTCAGACCATCACGCTCAGACACGAGGCGCAGAGCAGAGAAGTGTTCGCGCGCGGCGCCGTCAACGCGGCGAAATTTTTGTGCGGCAAGCCCGCGGGGCTGTACGGAGTGAAGGACATTTTGGAGATGCGAATGAAAACGCAATAGAGCAAAACAGCGGGTTTATTTGCGGATTTTATGCGAATAAACCTCTTTTTATGAAATTTCAAACGCCTCTTTTATTTTTTCAAACACGGACTCGAAATCCTTTGAAAAGCACTCGTACATCACGCGGATATACGGCTCCGTGCCGCTCGCGCGATACACAAAACGTCCCTTGTCGCCGTACGCTTTTTGAAGGGTCTCCATCATCTTTCTCATCTTTTCGCTCTTCATCGCGGACTGCGGATCTTCCGAGCGCACATTGAATTCCAGCGACGGATACGGCTCGTACGAAGGCAGGCTCCCGAGCGTGCGCTTCGCTTCGAGCAGGGTCAGCGCCGTGATAAGCCCGTCGCCCGTGTTTGCCTTGTCGGGCATCAGGATGTGGCCGCTCTTTTCTCCGCCCAGCGAGCAACCGTTTTCCGTGAGCGCCGCAAGGACGTGCTTGTCGCCCACCGCCGTGCGAAGCAGAGCGATGTTCTGCGCCGCCAACGCCTGAGAGAGTTTGCTGCCCGTGAGATCAGTCCCCACGACGAGCCTGCGCTTGAGTTTGCCCTTGACGCGGTAGAGAGTGGAGAGCGAAAGCAGGATCGCGTCGCCGTCATACGGTTTGCCGTCCACAACCGCAAGCGCTCTGTCGCCGTCGCCGTCAAAAGCGAATCCGATCCCGTTCTTCGGCGTCGCGCCAAGCAGGGCGTCAAGATGTGTGGACCCGCAATCGACGTTGACTTTGCTTCCGTCGCGGACGTCGTTGATCGCGGTCACGCTCACGCTCAGAGCTTCAAACACGCGCCGCGCGACGCCCGCCATACAGCCGTTCGCGGCGTCGATCGTCACGCGTTCGCCGAAAAACGGGAAAAACAACGAGACGATATGATCGGCGTATTCCCGCTCGGCGCCGCTCATCACGCGCACTCTGTGGACTTCGTTCCTCTCGCTCCCCGCGCTCCCGCCGTCCGAGAGCGTTTCGGATGAGGACAGGGCGGCGTCCAAAGCCTCTTCCTCGCGCGCGGACAGCTTGCGCCCGCCGCGGGAAAACACTTTCAATCCGTTAAATTCCGGCGGATTGTGCGAGGCGGTGATCATCACGGCGTATCGCGCGTCGTGCGCCTCTGCGATGTAGGCGAGCGCGGGAGTGGGCAGTACGCCCGCGAGATATATCTGCGCGTCGCCTTCGAGCAACCCTTGCACAAGCGCCCTTTCGATCGCGGGAGAGCTTTCCCTCACGTCGCGCGCGACTATCACTTTGCCCGAGGTCGCTCCGAGCGCCTTGCCCAGCCGCCGCGGGATGTCGTTTTGCAACAGAGCGTCCGCCCTGTCTCTGATTCCGTCAGTTCCAAAATAGCGCATACAAAGCATTATATGCGCGGAAAATATCCGCGGACAGTCGAAGGGTGGCGAAATGAGGGAGATATCCTCATACGGCGCAAAAAAAAGACGGCGCGAAGCCGTCTTTTCAATGCGTGACGTTATAATTATTTGCGATAGCCGATATCAACAAGAGAGGGAAGTAGATTTGTCTCTTGCTCGTCCTTGGTTATCTCCCAAACGTTGTCGGAACTCTCGTTGCCGCCGATCCAGCCGAGGTTGGTGTCCTTTTGGGAGAGGGAGCCGAACACGATATCGGGATTTGTGAAATCCGTCGCGGGGCGCGGAGTCCCCAAGCTAAAGATGTCCGCCTCTTTTGCCGCGGCGTCGTCTGAAGCGCCCGCGTCGTCTTTGCCTTCCTCTTTGGAGGTGTAATCGGAGCCGTGGACCGTCTTTCCGTTGACGGTGATGGCGTTGTCGTTGGCGTAATAGCCCGACGTGAACACGGCGCTCTTTGCGAGTTCTCCAAACAGGAAGCCCGCGTGAACAAGCGAGGCGTCGCTGTGGCTGACCGTGATCGTCATCTGCGTGGAGAAGTTGCGCGCGAATTTGCTGTGCTTGGAGAAGCCGACCATTCCGCCGACAAACAACTCGGCGGATTTGACGTTTTCCGCGGCAGAGACGTTGATCGTCCCCGTTGTGTAGCAGCGGTTGATCGCGCCCGTGCCTTTTTCCTGATCGGATTCGCTGTCTCCGCGAGCGGAGTTGTTGCTGCCCACAAGGCCGCCGACGTAGACGCGCTGATCCGCCTTTGCAACGACGGACGTAAACTTAACGTTGGAATAGCTGTTGATGATGGAGCTTTCGTTGAGGCCCACAAGGCCGCCGAGCGCCGCGGTTTGCAAAGGAGCGGAACTGCCGAGCTTTGCCGACGCGACCTCAAACGTCGAGTGCGAACGCTCCACGCTGCCCGCGCTCTGACCGATTAAGCCGCCGATCAGCGCCGTACCCGCCGCGTCGATGTCGGCGATCTGCACGGTCGCATCACAGGCGGAAACGGTCGCGACGCTGTTGCCCGCAATGCCGCCTATCCTGAGTCCCGAATAGGAGCCTTGCTCCAAAGTCGAGGTTATCTTTGCGATGTGCAACTCCGCGGAGGAGTTGGAGATCGTCGTGTTGGGGCCGCTGTCGCCGACGAGACCGCCGAGGGTGATCCCTCTTGCCGTCGCGCTCAGCGCGTTGATCTTTGCATAGCAGTCGTTGACGCTGCCGTTCGTCTTTCCGTCCGCGTCCGCAAACAGCGCAGCGGCAATGCCTCCGACATATGTGAATCCCGCGTTTTGGGGAAGCACAAACGTGATGTTGTCCGCCGAGCAATTGGAGATCTGCCCGCGGCAGACGCTCGCGAAAGAGCCAAGATAGGAGGGAGAGCCGACGCCCGTCAGAGTGAAGGTGCAATTGTCAAGGTCAAGGTTTTTGATCTCGCCGTTGACATAGCCGAATATCGACGCGAAAAGCTCGCCCGCAAAGGAAGCGCCCGTGATCTTCGCCTTCGATGTGATCGTCTGCACGCCGTCCTCGTCCGTCTCGTAGGCGGCGCCGTCGACGCTGCCCGCAAAGGGATGTTTCGCGTCAAACAGAGGCGCAAACGTCTCGGAGCCGAAGGCGATCTCGCCCGTCACCTTGATGTGCGCGTTGAGATATGCCGAAAGTTCGTCCGCCTTTTCGCTGTCCGCATAGAGGGATTCGAGAGTGCTTCTGAGAGAGGAGAAGTCGTCTGCGGAAAAGAGCGTGATCTCCTTTGCCCACGTCGCGTACAGTTTGAGCGTGACGGGATGGAAATTTTGCTCCGCAGAGGGGACGTCCGAGTCGTGCGCGGCGTCCATCGGGGACGTTGCGTCGCTCACGGTCGATTCGCCGTTTGAGTCGAGCTTGTCAAAGATGAAAGTCTCGACGTGGCGCACGGGATCGCCGTCCTCTTCCTCGCTCTCGGTCTCGTAGACATAATACCAATAGTCCAACTCATAGTCGTTTTTATGCTCGAGCGTGTCCGCGGCGGCGGGGATATATTTTTCGTCCTCGGTGATCTTTTTGCCGAGGCGATATTGATCGCTGCGCAGGGGTTGCTCGCTCTGTTCGCTCTCGTAATACTCCACGGTGACCTTGGGGAGATCGCTCTCGAACATCGCGTAGAGGTGCAAGGGTTCGAGATAGCTGTAGGTGACGGTGCGCACGGCGACGTCCGTCGCGCCTTTGACCGCCCATTCCGAGAATTGAACGGGACGAAGCTCCGTCTCTTCGGAATCCTTTTTCTTGACCTCTTGCAAATAATACCAGAAGCAGAAATTGTCCTTTTCGGCGCCGTCCTCCGCCTGCCTTGTGGGGACGGGGAGTCTGCCGGACGGGTTGGCGTTGTAGGTGGAATAGAATCTCGTGTTCGAGCCGAACGCGTCTGACGTGAGCGTGATGTCCGTCTGCGGCACTCTGATATCCCGCCCGTTTTCGTCCTTCACGGGAGTGTTGTCGGAATATTTGAGAGTTTCGTCCGACCAAAGGATATCGCCGGTCGTACCCTTGCTCGCGTGGCCCGTTCTGTCGATGGAGAACACGCCGCCTTCATATTTGAGCGTGCCGTAAATGTCGGGGATGTGATAGTATGTGTTGGCGACAAACTTCGCCTTGATGACGGTGTTGCCCGTGATCTCCGTCTTGCCGAATTCAAAAGCGTTGCCGTCCACGGTCCAGCCGTCAAAGGTGTAGCCGTCCTTCTCGAGAACGATGTCCTTGCCGTCGTGGGTGGGTTTTGGGATGGTCTCGCCGTATTTGACTTTGAGAGAAACCTTCAACTCGTCAAAACTGTAGATAGCGCCGTTGTCGTCAAAAGTCACGGTGTAGACGGTTTGAGTGGGATTCTCGGGACCGAGCGGGTTTTGAGGATCCGGGTCGCAAGCGACAAGCGACGCCACAAGCAGCGCCACGAGGCAGACGAGCAATACGATCATTGTACGTTTTTTCATAAGATACTCCGTATGCGCAGTGCGCATTAAAGATATTATACATAAAAATGCAAGTTATATTATACATCAAAATACGGCAATATCAACAAAAATTTGCCTTCAAATGAAAAAATCAAGATAATTTAAGAAAAATTTTCGGATTTTTGAGCATAAAAGCAGCCCGATATGAGGATATTTGTCCGCCGTCGCCCGCCCGCGGCAAGATTTTTGGGGTTGAATATGGCGAGAGGCTATGCTAAAATAAATTTATGACCAAGCAGGAATTCGACAAAAAGATGCTTGAGCTGCAGCGCGGAGATGAGCAAGCGTTTGAGGACATCTACAACGAAACTCATCGCGGGCTGTTCGCTTTCATATTGTCGATTTGCCGCAACTATCATACCGCAGAGGATATGATGCAGGTCGCCTACATCAGACTGAGGACGACCGTCGCCTCTTATAGGGTGGGATCGAACGCGTACGCTTGGCTGTACACCATCGCCAAAAACGCGACCCTCAACGAGATCGCGCGCGCAAAACGCGAGGCGCCTTCCGATATGGAAGAGGGGCAGGAGAGATTCGGGAGCTACACGATGAACGACGAGGGCGCGCCCGTCACGGCGGTGATGAACAGAGTTCTCAACGACACGGAAAGGCAGATCGTCACTCTCCACGTCATAGCGGGCTTCAAACATCGCGAGATCGCGGAGATGCTCGATAAGCCGCTCGGCACCGTGCTTTGGACATACAACAACGCGCTTTCAAAACTCAAGCGGGAGCTTGAAAAGGAGGGATCGGATGAAACTTAAGGATATCGAACACAAGCTGAGGTCCGAGCAGGAAACCGTCAAAGTTCCCGATATGCTCTCGCGGGTCAAGAAAGCGCCCCTCAACAAACTTTTGAGCGGGGAGACCCCCGCGCAGGCGTTCAAAAAGAAACTCGCGGTGAGACTGCTCGTCACGGCGACCGTGTTGCTCATCGCGGCGGTGTTTTGCTTTGCGGCGATGTTGCTGTTCACCGAGAACGGAAAGGCAAATCCGCACGCCTATCTGTCCATCAAGACGTCGGGCGAGGGGGAGAGCTATGCGATATTTGTGACGGGCGATCTTTCAAAGGCGGCGTGCTTTGACGAGCGTACGGGCGAACAAACGTCGTTTTATGCACTATCCGCACTTTACGACCTCAAATCGACGGATAAAGTCGAGATTTGCGCAATTTGCGAGGACGCTTCGCTTGCAAGCGATCTGCTTGGGAAACTCAGGGAAGAGCTGTCGGGCGCCTACGCAGGTTTCAACGGGGCGAGCGTCACGACGTCCGTAAATTCCGACTCCGCGATCGCGCTCCTCAAGCAAAAAGTCTCGGCGGCGGGGCTGAGCGCGGAGAGCGATCTGACCAAACTCATCGATCAATACTATTCCGTCCTCTGATTTGAAGCGCTCCGGACGCGCGCTCGCGCATACAATAAAAATCGGCACCTCCAGGGTGTATATCATAGAGATTCGTGATTAAGCGGTTTGGCGGTTGGTCAGACCGCTTTTTATATATCTCGAATGTGGGCGATTTTCATTCCAAGAGGAAGCGGTATAAGGAATTGCGTGCATTTCTGTCCCAATCTACTCACAACAAGCAAAGGGACCCGCTTATGCGGGCGCCGTTTTTTGCGGCGTGATATTGAGGGGAGCGCGCTCTTCGGCGGATCGGCTGCGACTTTTGCGACCCGCCGAAAAACGCATATGCAAACGGTGGCGACTACATCGCCAAGCGGCGGAAATATATCACTCTTTCGCCTTCCGAGAGCGGAAATTCCAGCGCGGGATTTTGCGCGAGGATATCTTCGGGCATCGCGGTGAGCGCTTTGCAGAGGTCAAGCAGATCGTCTCCGCCGCGCGCGATGTACAGCGATACGCCGCTTGTGTTTTGTGTTTTTTCGTCGCCGAGGTTGATGTCGGAGATATAGTCGAACTCCACGGGGCTGAAGCCGTTCACGCTTATCGCGAGGATCATATCAATGTCGATCTCGCGCTCGCGGCGCACGCTTGCGGAGATCTGTTGCACCTGCGCGGAGGCTTCGATCTCTTTGGAGAACGGCATTTCGCTTGTGATGGACAGCGAGAACGGGATCTCTGCGCGCACCGAGTTGAATCCGTTTTCGTCCGTGTAGACGATGTCCGCGTTGACGACTCCCTCGACGGTGAGCGTGCCGTCCTCTTCCACTTGCGCTTTTGAGGCGACGGCGTTGGCATAGGGGATGGCGTTGACTGTCGCCGCAGCGGCGCGATTGTCGCCCAGCATAGCCGTGCCGCCCGCTTTTTCCGCAAAATATCCGCTGCCGTCAAAGCAGGTGTAGCGTTGTTTTTCGACGGTGACGTCCATCTCGTTTTCAAGATTGAAGATGTCCGCGATCATAGCGTACTCCGCGCAACGGAACACTTTGATGCAAAAAGCCGCCTCGCCTTCCACGCGCAGGACGTTGTCGTCCGTCACTCCCTGAAGCACGAGTTTTGCGTTTTTGACGCACGCGCTCACCCACACCGAGTCCGTCGGCTGTACTCCTTCGAGGCCCAGCTCCTCCTCGACGTCGATCTTGAAAGCGCGCTCCTTGATGTCTCCGCCCTCGACGTAGGTCACAGTCGCGATGACGATCGCCGAGCAATTGACGCCGCCCTCCGTCGCCTCCGCCTTTTTGAGGACGCACTCGGTGCTCATTGACAGCACGGATGTGACTTCGCCGCCCGCGTCCTGTTCGGAATCAAACGGGGACGAGGAATTTTTTGAGGCGATAAAAGTGGGAAGATACGCAGTTTTTGTGGTCTTGTAGCACTTGTCGGCGTCCACGAGGACATTGAGTTCTTCGCGGCGTATCGCGCAAGCCTTAACGCTGAGGACGGCGGAAAGTTTGAGGGAATCTCCCGCTTCCACGTCAGTCTCAACGACCGTGATCGTCGCGCTCACGTTGTCGGACGGGGCGAAGTCGCCCTCCGCCTTGACGCTGAAATCCGCGTTGTAATCCACGCCTTTCGGGTTGCCCTCTCTGTCGATGTAGGTCAGGCGGAATCCCGTCCTGCCCGAGATCTCGGCATAGCCGTCGAAGCCCTGCGCCGACGTGGATCTTGCGTCCACCGCAAGGGAGAGGACTTTGGAAATGTTTTGCATATCGATGCCCGGAGGCGAAAATTCCACAACGCGCTCCACAGGCGGCGCCGCATAAAGTTTGCTTGCACTCAGTTTTTCAAAATCGAACATAAGCTCCTCCATATTCGGTTAAAGATATGCGTGAACTTGAAGGAATATTCGCGATAGCGTTGACTTTTGGCGTCTTTCTCTCTAAAATAATTTATGTCGGCTCGAGCGATCGGCACCCTAGGCGGCGCGCGCGACGCGCGAGCGACAAATTTACGGAGCGTCTATGTTGAACGGCAGTCCCACAAAAAATTATGACCCCGCGCGGGGAAGCACAAAAAACGGAGCCGCCACAAAAAACGGCTTCGCGGGCAATCCTGCGCCCAAGGAGTTCCATTCCGACCCCGACAATTACGGCAACACGCACGGCGCGGCAAAGGCAGTGATGACGGTGTTGGCGGCGTCCTTGGTCGCCGTTTTGCTGTTTGGCGGAGCGCTGGGCGGGACGGGCGTCGATCTTGACGTGAAGATAAGCTCCACCGTCGTATCCTTTGATATGGTCTCGTACACCATCGTCGTTCCCGACGGAGCGCAAGGCTTGAAAGTCGCGGTGTACAACTCTCTCTCGAGGCAGGAAAGAGCGCTCTCGCCGGGGGAGAACAAGGGGACGTTCAACGGATTGGGCGCGGACAGAACGTACACTGTCGAGGTCTTCAAAAAGGAAGGACTTGGCGAGACGGTGTACGCGTCGAAAAAGATCCACACAAAAGAGGCGGCTTAAAATTCCGCAAATCGCAAAACAAAGACTTTAATCCCGCGGATTCGGCAGAAAAAACGCCGTTTTTGCGCTCCGTCCGTCGCGACGGAAAAGGAGATCATATGAATTCCGAACAAGAAGAGACCGTGACCATCAATCACAAAAAGTTTCCCAAACGGCTTGTCGTGGGATTGGTTTTGCTTGTCATCGGCGTTGCCGTGACGGTGCTGTCGTTGGTGTTCGCCACAAAGATATTCGGCAAAGAGACGACTCTTCCCGACGGCACGGTCATCCTCGAGGGTTCCGTTTTTGACAGGAACATCTCGGACAACGCCTTCATCAACACGGTGTATTCGTCGTGGATCCCCGCGATCATCAAGAGCATAAGGGTGATCACGATCGCCGCGATCGTCTCCCTGCTGCTTCGCTTCATAGCCCGCAAAGGATTGGCGCACACGTCGCGCGGCATCACGATAGCCAAGCTGTTTGAGAGCTTCATCAAGTGGGTGATCGCGATCGTGACGATCTTGCTGGTGTTGGGCGCTTTCGGAGTCAACACGGCGGCGCTGGTCGCAAGCGCGGGGATCGTAACGCTGGTCATAGGCCTCGGCGCGCAGAGCTTGGTGGCAGATGTAGTCGCGGGCATATTCCTTGTGTTCGAGGGGTCTTTCGAGGTGGGCGACATCGTGATCGTCAACGATTGGCGCGGCACCGTGCAGGAGATCGGCATTCGCACAACAAAGATCATCGACGCGGGCGGCAACATCAACATCATCAACAATTCGCAGATCACGACCCTCGTCAATCAGACAAAGGCAAATTCGCTTGCGAAGTGCTATATTTCCATAGACTACCGCGAGAGCATCCCGCGCGTGGAGCAGGTCATTGCCGACAATCTCGAGGCAATCAAAGGGCGCATCCCCTACGAGATCGAGGGAGACATCTTGTACAAGGGCGTGGATTCGTTGGGCGATTCGGGCGTCGGTTTGCTGTTTGTGGCGTATTGCAAAGAGGACGTCATCTATGACGTGCAACGCGCTATGAACCGCGAGTTCAAGCTGTTGTTTGACGAGAACAACATCTCCATTCCTTTCCCGCAGGTCGTCGTCAACCAACCCGAGAATTTCGAGGATAAGTGATAGCAAAACAGTTTCGCAAAACAAAAAAATACGCCGTCGGCGCTCGTTTTTGAGGTCGACGGCGTTTTTATCGTTCGGATCTTTGTCCCGCGGCAAAAGCGGCGCGGTCAAAATTTTGCGCGATGTCAGAGGAGGCGAAGGCAAGCGCTACCGCTGCCCGACATCATCGCGCGTTTGCCGTCCGTGGAGAGCTTTTCGAGCAGTTCGCCGATCTCGGGACAGAGCGTCGTCGCGGGCAGGGTGAGGTCGTTGCGAAGCGCGCGGACAGCCTCTTCGACGCAAGTGGGGACGACGGAATCCCGCGAGATTTTGCCCTGCTCGAGCAACTTGTCGTACATCGCGTAGCAGGCGGCGGAATCACTGCCGCATCGGGGAATGAAAAGTTCCGCTTTCGGGAGTTTGCTCGAGGGGAGCGGAGTCACGATGTCGCCCACGCCTTGCACGCGGCACACGCCGCCGACGTACATATACGGCGCGTCGCTGCCCAAAGAGAGCAGAAATTCGTCCGAGATCCCAAAAGAGAGACTTTGAGAGGCGAGACATTTTTGTATGGCTTTGATCGTCGCGACAGTCGCCGCGGACGATCCGCCCAGCCCCGCGCCGAGAGGGATCCCCATATCCAAAGACAGATATCCGTTCACGCCGAAATATTTTGCGATCGCGTCCGCTTTCGGAGCGAAAAATTTTTCGAAACGCGCGGGATCAAATCCGTCAAAATGCGCTTTCACGTCCGAAAGTTCGAGGCGAGGCTCTTCAAAATTGCGCGAACGTTGTGAGTTTTTTGGGGAAAACGTCGCGACGTCGGCTAGGGCGTCCCACGGACAGAGGATCATATCAAGCGTATGCAGATCGCCTCTCTTTCCCGTTACGGCGAGGGAGAGGTTGATCTTTGCCGGGACGCGCGCCTGAAAATGCGAAGCAAGACGTTTCATATCGCCATTTTAGCATCGCGGCGGAGATTTTTCAAGCGCGAGGGCGTTTTCTAAATAAATATTTATACTTTTCAAGTTGAGATGTGAAGCGGATTATGTTATAATGATTCAATAAAGGGCAGAGGTGAACAATGATGTTCAACATACTTATAGCCGAGGACGATGAGGATATCGTCAAATTGATCAAGCTGTATCTTGAAAACGAGGGACACTCCATCGTCCACGCCCGCAACGGGCAGGAGGCGCTCGAGCTGTTTGAAAAGGAGCGCGTGGACCTCGCTATCGTGGATATAATGATGCCGAAGATGAACGGATATGAACTCACAAAAAACATCAGGCTTACAAGCAACATCCCCATTCTCATACTTTCCGCGGCGCAATTGGACAGCGACAAGATCCTTGGACTGAACCTCGGCGCGGACGACTATATGGTCAAGCCGTTCAATCCTCTCGAACTCATCGCTCGCGTGGGCGCTTTGCTCAGGCGGTTTTATCATCTCGGCGCAAGTCCCGTCACGCTCGACGAGGGGAAGATCGTGCTTGGAGAACTCACTCTCGACACGCATCAGCTCACGCTTGAAAAGCGAGGTCAGCCCATCGCGCTCACCGCGACGGAATACAAGATCCTCGTTATGCTGATGAAGGCGCCCGGCAAGATATTCACGCGAATGCAACTTTATGAAGAGGTCAACGGCGACGCGTATCAAAACGACGACAACACAATGATGGTCCACATCTCCAATCTCAGAGACAAGATCGAGGACGATCCGAAAAATCCGCAATATATCAAAACGGTCAGAGGACTTGGATATAAGGTTGAAAAATTCTGAAGCGAACAACGATCCGCGCGCGCAAGCCGCGGAAGTCAAAGAGAGGCCCGAGCGCGAGGAGCAAAACGTCGCTTCCGATCAAAACGACGCGAATGGCGCCCGCGGGAGAGAGAAAAAACAGCGCAATTTGTTGGACATCGCCCACTTTGACAATCACAGCTTTTTGGCTCTTCTTGTGAGGAGCTTCACTTCGTTTACGGTCATAACGGTGGCGGCGACTTTGCTCATCGTCGTCATAGCGAGTTGGGCGAGCAACAACTCGCGCATCAACCTAAGCGTGCAGAGCATCGCGGACTATGAGATAGAGCTGCGCAACAACACCTACGATCCCTCGATCCCGCTGGACGTCATCCTAGGAAGCGACGGATGGCTGGACATCGTGAACGCCACGGACGGCTCCGTCATATATTCCTCTACGTCGGAAATGAGAGAATATCTGTCGTCCGAGCTTTTGTGCATACAAAATTACGGCGACAGCGTGGCGGTGAGATCCGTCGAGTTTGCGACCGCGGACGGAAATTCCAACTATTTCATCTCAAAAACGTATGCAAACGGATCGGATACGCCCGACGAATATCTGCTTGTCGGCTCCGATCTCAAAGTCCTCAGCGGGAATATGCCCGAATTCGAAGGCAAGACGGAATTCACGCAAAGAGAGTTCGATCTGCTCGTGTTCAATCCGTGCCACACGGGGCAGGAAATGCAAAAATATCAATTCACTTCGCGCGACGGCACGGTGTGCTACGCAATATATCTTGACACAAACAACGACGAGGCGACGCCGCCGTGGCTGTTTGTCATCATCACCATTTTGGGCGTCGCGGGATTGTTTATCACCGCATTGGGATTTTATATCCGCTACATCAACAAGCACGTCCAACGCCCCATCAACGCGTTGGGTACCGCGATGGAAGATTTCGCCAAGAGCGGCTATCGCGAAAAACTCAACTACAACGGCTCCAAGGATTTCGAACATCTTGTCGCCACCTTCAACGAGATGGTGGATCTGCTCAACGCTTCCGAGGAACAGCGCCTTGCGCTCGAGAAGGACAGACAGCGTATGCTTGCGGGACTCTCTCACGACCTCAAGACGCCTATGACTGTCATCGAGGGCTTCTCCAAGGCGATAAGGGACGGAGTCGTCAGCGAAGAGGACAAACCGAAATATCTCAATCTCATCATCTCCAAATCCGAATATATGAGCGAGCTTATCAACGAGTTTTACGAGTACAGCAAGCTCGACCATCCCGATTTCACATTGCACACTCAAAAGACGGATCTTGTGGAATTTGTGCGCAGTTTTCTCGCGAACAAATACGACGAATTTGACATCAGAGGTTATGAGTTGCAGGCGAATCTGTCCGAGAGCAGGCTTATGGTCTCGCTTGACAGGGAGCAATTCACGCGAGTGCTTGACAATCTCGTGGGCAATTTCTTCAAATATACCAAGCCCGGCTCCACTCTCACCGTCGAGGAAAAGGAAGAGGGCGAGGACGCTTGCGTCTACATTATGGACAACGGCGGCGGCATCCCCGAGAGCGCAAGAGGGGATATTTTCGCGCCGTTTGTCGTCGCCGAGGCGTCGAGAAGCAAGCAAGGCACGGGATTGGGACTTGCGGTCTGCAAGAAGATCGTGAACGCTCACGGCGGCAACATATCTCTGCTCCCGCCTATTGGAGACGACAAGACCGTGTTCAGAATATCCATCCCGATCTTGAGCGAGGCGGATGGCAAAAATTGAAAATTTTTCAAATATGCAAGTGCGAATTTTGATGTTTTGCGACAAAAGTCGCAAAATTTTCTTTTTTTGAAAAAAAGTTTTGTGCAAAAATGACAAATTTGCAGAAATGTTGTTTTTGTTATTGCCTCTTTGAAACAAATTTGGTAAAATATTTGCAATAGTATTTTATATCATATCGACGCGCGCATCGCGCACATCGCACGCGCGCATAAAAGGAGTCTAAAGTGAAAGACAGCTATGCTACATATCTGTTTCATGAGGGCACAAATTATCAGTCGTACAAGATGTTTTCCCCGCATAAGGGCGTAGAGGACGGAGAGGACGGCTGGTATTTTACCGTTTGGGCGCCAAACGCCACCGCCGTTTCGGTCGTGGGAGATTTCAACGGATGGGACGCTCAACGCAGCAAGATGACCCGCGACGACGACGGCATATGGTCGTTGTTCATACCTCGGCTCAAGCAATATGACGTCTACAAATACGCGATCACCGACGGACACGGCAACACGACGCTCAAGTGCGATCCTTATGGGTTGCATTTTGAGACGGCGCCCGCAAACGCGTCCAAGCTGTACGATCTGAGCGGCTACCGCTGGAAGGACCGCAAGTGGCTCTCCGAGCGCGAAAGTTACAATCCCTACGGCAGTCCTATGAACATCTACGAGCTTCATCTCGGCAGTTGGCGCCGCTATCCCGACGGCAATGTGTTCAACTATAAGGACCTCGCCGACGACCTCATCCCGTACGTCAAAAAGATGGGATATACGCACATCGAGCTTATGCCTCTCACCGAGTATCCCTACGACGGAAGTTGGGGCTATCAGGTGACCGGGATGTTCGCGCCGACCTCGCGTTACGGCACGCCAAAGGATCTGATGGAGTTCATCGATCGTTGTCACAGGGCGGGCATCGGCGTCATCCTCGATTGGGTGCTTGCGCACTTCCCGCGCGACGAGCAGGGTCTGCGCCTTTTTGACGGCACGCCGCTCTATGAATATTCCGATCCGCGCAAGGGCGAACACAAGGAGTGGGGGACGTGCGTGTACGATTTCGGCAAAAACGAAGTCAAATCCTATCTCATCTCCGCGACGATGTTCTGGTTTGACGTGTATCACATCGACGGGATCCGTTGCGACGCCGTAGCAAGTATGCTCTATCTCGACTACGGAAGGAAAGAGGGCGAGTGGGTCCCCAATCAGTACGGCGGCAACTACAACCTCGAGGCAAAGGACTTTTTGAAGCAGATGAACACCGCCATACTCAGCAAGTATCACGGCGCCGTCACCATCGCGGAGGAATCCACCGCCTATCCGATGATCACAAAGCCCGCCTACGACGGAGGCCTCGGCTTCAATTTCAAGTGGAATATGGGCTGGATGAACGACAGCCTGAGCTATCTCGCTCTCGATCCCTTCTTCAGAAAGGACAACCACAACAAACTCACTTTTTCCATCACCTATGCTTTCAGCGAGAATTACATCCTGCCGCTCAGCCACGACGAGGTCGTACACGGCAAATGCAGTATGATCAACAAAGTCCCCGGCGACTACGATCAGAAGTTTGAGGGGCTGAAGGCGTTTTACGGCTATATGATGGGACATCCCGGCAAGAAACTGAGTTTTATGGGCAACGAGTTCGCGCAATTTATCGAGTGGAACTTTGCTCAACAGTTGGATTGGTTCCTTCTCGACTATCCGCGTCATCGCACTTTCCAAAAATTCGTCAAGGATCTCAACGCGTTCTATCTCGAGAACAAGGCTCTTTGGCAGATGGACTCCAGCTATGAGGGATTCAAGTGGATCGTCGTCGACGACAACACTCAAAACATCGTGTCCTTCATCAGGCGCGCGGCGGACGGAGAGTATGTCATCTGCGTCGTCAACTTCTCTCCCGTGGAGAGGCTCAAATACGTTATGGGCGTGCCGGAGTGCGTCACCTACAAGGCGGATCTGTTCTCCGCGCTCAAAAAGTATGGCGGAGACGAGGAGAGGCGCCCTGCATTCCGCGCAACGGCGAAACCTTCGCACGGACAGCCGTACTCAATCAAAGTCAACATTCCCAAAAACAGCGTTATGTTTTTGAAACCCGAATATAAGGAGGATAACTAATGGGCAAAAATTCCAAAAAAGAATGCATCGCCATGCTGCTGGCGGGCGGTCAAGGCACAAGGCTCGGCGTTCTCACATCCAATGTGGCGAAGCCCGCCGTGCCGTTTGGAGCAAAATATCGCATCATTGACTTTCCGCTCTCCAACAGCATCAACAGCGGCATAGATACCATCGGCGTACTCACGCAGTACAGACCTTTCGAGTTGCATCAATACATCGGCAACGGCCAGCCGTGGGATCTCGACAGACTGAGCGGAGGCATATATGTTTTGCCGCCGTATATGGGGGCAAAATCCGGCGAGTGGTACAAGGGTACGGCAAACGCCATTTATCAGAACATCGACTTTATCGACAACTATGACCCCGATTATGTCGTGATTCTGAGCGGAGACCACATCTACAAGATGGACTACAGCGATATGCTCGCGGAGCATAAAAAGAACTCCGCGGATTGCACGATCGCCGTGCGCGACGTCCCAATCGAAGAGGCAAGCCGTTTTGGCATCCTCAACCTCAAAAAGGGTACGAAGCAAATCGAAGAGTTCGAGGAGAAGCCCAAAAATCCGCGCAGTACAAAGGCGTCGATGGGCATCTACATTTTCACTTGGGCGAAACTCAGGCAATATCTCGTGGACGACGAGGCGGACAAAACTTCCGAAAACGACTTCGGCAAGAACATCATCCCCAAGATGCTCGCGGATAATCAACGCCTGTTCGCCTATCAGTTTGACGGTTATTGGAAGGACGTCGGGACGATCTCGTCGCTGTGGGAAGCAAATATGGACATCTTGTACGGCAGCGAGCTGAATCTCGACGACGACAAGTGGAAGATATATGCGCGCAACAATGCCGAGCCGCCGCAGTTCATCACCCCGACGGGCAAAGTGACAAACTGCTTTATCTCGGAAGGCACCGTTGTCAAAGGTACCGCGCGCGACAGCATAATCTCGCACTCGGTCACGATCGGCGAGGGCGCCTATGTCGAGGCTTCGATCATAATGCCCGGCGCCGTGATAGAGGACGGAGCGGACGTCAGATATGCCATCGTCGGCTGGGACGCCGTCGTCGGCAAAAACGCCATCGTCGGCGAGACGCTTGAAAAGTGTCGCCCCGGCGAGTGGAAGATCAGCGTGATCGGCCCCGGCTATCATCTGCCCGAGGACGCCGTCGTCGGTCCCAATGAAATGTTGGGCTAAGGAGGGAGAACAATGAAAAACCATACAATGAGCGTTTTGTTTACATCTGACGCGGAGAATCATCTCAACGATCTGACGATCCACCGCACCACGGCGTCGCTACCTTTCGGCGGCAGATATCGCCTTATCGATTTTGCGCTTTCAAATCTCGTCCACGCGAATATCACGACGATCGGCATCGTCACGCGCAACAACTATAACTCGCTTATGGACCATATCCGTATGGGCCGCGACTGGGACCTCAACCGCAAAAACAGCGGCATAACCGTGTTCCCGCCGTTTGTGTTCAACAGCGCCCACGAGGTGTACAAGGGCAAGATAGAGGCGCTCTACACCCTGCGCGGATTTATGATGGACGCAAGCGAGGAGTATGTCGTCATCGCCAACACCAACATCGCCTTCAACATCGACTTTGAAGCCGTCGAGGATTTCCACATCGCGAAGGGCGCGGACATCACCGTCCTCACCTACAACACGGACGACACCAATCCTCGCAAGATCATCGTCTCGCACGACAAGAACAACCGCATCACGGATATGCGCTATCCCGTCGCGAGCGACGCGGGCAAGCAACTGTGCAACCTCAACATCTATTTCATAAAGAAAGATCTGCTCATCTCGCTTGTGGACAACGCATATGCGCACGGCGCGTACGATTTTGAAAAGGATATCCTTCAAAAGAAACTCGACGAGCTGTACATTATGAACTATGAAGTCAAGGATTACGTCGCCGTCATCGACCGCATCCCCACCTACTTCAAGCGCAGTATGGAGCTGCTCGACCCCGAAGTGCGCGAGGCGCTCTTCTACAAGCACTCCACCATTCTCACAAAGGTCAAGGACAGCGTCCCCGCCAAGTACAAAGAGGGCGCAAACGTCAAAAACTCCATAATCGCGGACGGCTGCGTCATAGACGGCACCGTGGAAAACTCCATTCTTTTCCGCTCCGTCAAAGTAGGGAAGGGAGCCGTCATCAAAAACTCCATTATCATGGAAAACTCCATCATCATGGACGGCGCGTCCCTCGACTACACCATCACCGACAAGGACGTCATCATCCAGTCCGGCAGGACGTTGAGCGGGTATGAGTCGTATCCGATGGTTGTTG
>CANQZE010000013.1 GCA_947628255.1 uncultured Clostridia bacterium
GCGTCGTACGTCGCGACCCGATGGCGATGCTGCCCTTCTGCGGCTATCACATGGCGGACTATTTCGCGCATTGGATCGAGATGGGCAAAAAAGTTTCGCGTCAGCCCAAGATCTTCAACGTCAACTGGTTCCGCACGGACGACGAGGGTCACTATCTGTGGCCGGGCTTCGGCGACAATATGCGCGTGCTTGACTGGATCATCCGTCGTTGCGAAGGCACGGCAAAGGCGGTCGAGACTCCCATCGGCTACGTTCCCGATCCCTCGGACATCAACATCAACGGCCTCGATATGACGGAGGCGGACATCGCGGGACTGCTCACAGTCGACAAACAGCTGTGGAGAGAGGACGCCGAGGGCATCGAGGAGTTCTACAAAAAGTTCGGCGACAAGCTCCCCAAAGAGCTGCGCGCAGAGCTTGACACGCTCAAAGCAAATCTCAAATGATGTGAAAAATGCAAAAAAACATCTGCCGCGAAGCAGATGTTTTTTTGTTGCGGCGTTATCGCCGATTTTGACAAGCGGAGCGTTTTTCTCGGAGCTTATTCCTTTTGCCGTCACTCGAGCAGACTGTCGTGCAACATCGCGTAGGTCGAGGACGCCTTGTCCACCCAGCTCTTGTAGATGTAGCGCGCGTGCTGAGGGCTTGCGACGACAAGTTTGAGTTCCATCAACGTGGAATACTCCGTGTTGATGCGCATAATCACAGTGTAAGAGCCGTCGGAATTTTTGGAATAATCGCAAAAATAGGATTGGCGCTTTTTGAAACGCATACGGTTTTCGTTGACATAGTCGGAGATCTCGTCTCTGAGCGAAGAGGGGATGCGCGTGTAGAACAGGCTGAGGCAACTCACGCCGTCCTGCGTGATGTTGAGAAGCCCGCTCTTTGGAACGTTGTAGAGCAGATTTGTGTCTATCAGCTCGGACAGATATTGCTTGCACTCCATATACGGCAACCACTCGTTCTCGGCGCTGCAGATGTCGAGCAGAGTGTCCTCGGAGATCGGGATCGCCATCTTTTCGAATATGAAAAGAATGACAAGTTTTTGCACCTTGCTGTCAGTCGGTTTATTGGATGTTTGGCTGTGCTTTGAAGGCATATCCCCTGCTCCGAAAATCCGCGACTTGCCGTCACGGATACGCGCGGTTTTCTCAAAAAGCCCGCGGACTTTTATAATAACAGGCGGGCGGCGCAATTATCAAGCATAAATTTGCAAATTTTCTTCCCACACAACAAGTTGTGGCATAGCGCTCGCCGAAGCACAAGCAAAACGCGCTTTCCCGTCATATTTCAAAAAAAATCGACCCGCACGACTGAGGCGTTTGCTCACGCGACGAATCTATGTACGACTTTCTCTCGCGACGAGCCTACGTACGGCTCGCTCCCTTTGCTCCCCGCAAAATTTGCAAATCCTACGGCTAACTTTCGCGGTGGGCAAGATATGCGAGCGCCTCTTTGTAGCCTTCAAAACCGCGTCCCGCTATGCGCTTTTGAGCAAAAAGCCCAACGTACGACGTGCGTCTGAACTCCTCGCGCGCGTCGACGTCCGTCAGATGGACCTCAACAGTCGGAATGTTCACGGCTTTGAGCGCGTCCAAAATGGCGATCGAGGTGTGGGTGTAGGCGCCCGCGTTGATGACGACGCCGTCGTATCTTCCGTACGCCTTCTGGATGAAATCGACCAGCCTCCCCTCGCAATTCGACTGTTTGACGCAGACCTTCACGCCGAGTTCCGCGGCGCTCCGCTTGATGAATTTTTTGAGCGCGGCATAGCTAAGCTCGCCGTATAACTCGGGTTCTCTCGTGCCGAGCATATTGAGGTTGACCCCGTTGATCACAAGCACTTTTTTCATCTTTCAAACTCCTTCAGCACGCTTTCGACAACAGACGCGATATCCGAGTCGTTGCGCGCTTCGACGTCCGCGACGCTCTCGTAAAGCGGCTTTCTGCTCTCGAAAAGTTGTCGGACTCTGCCCGAGTTTGTCGAAAGCGGTCTGCCGATGGTCGCGACTTTGTCGAGATCGCGCACGATGTGGACCACAAATCCGTTTGCGCGCATATAAAAACGATTTTCCTCGTCAAGGACGGCGCCTCCGCCCGTCGCTATCACCTTGCCCTGCTCAAGACAGCACTTTTTGACGGCGGCGCGCTCATACTCGCGGAATTTTGCCTCGCCCTCTTTTGCAAAGATATAGTTGACGCTCTTTCCCTCGTCCCGCACGATCTGCGCGTCCGTGTCGAGAAATTCCCTGCTCAGCGCCTCCGCGATCGCTTTTCCAACGGTCGTTTTGCCCGCGCCCGCCATCCCGACAAGAACAATGTTGCGCCTCTGTCGGACGAGATGCGCGCACACGCTCAAACTCTTTTGCCGCGGCTGTTTTTCTCCGCCGCCGACCTCGCAAAACAAATTGTGCGCGAGCCTCGCCTGTTCCACGAGCATATCAAATCCGTTGGCGGCTTTCAATCCGAGCGCTCTCGCCTCCGCGACAAGCAAGGTCTCGAGCGGATTGTATACCGCGTCGAACACGGCTTCGAGATTGGGGAAGCGAGATATTTCCAGCGGCTTGGCGTACGCTTGGGGGAACATCCCCACGGGAGTCGTGTTGAGGATGACGTCGACGTCCTTGAGGTCATAGCAATTCTCATAGTTCAACGGTCCCGTACGCGACGCAATGCGCACGCTTTGGGCGCCTTCCGACTCGGCGACGTATCTCGCCGTGCGCGACGTGCCTCCGCTGCCCAAAATCATTACGTTTTTATGTTTTAGGGCGATTTGGGCGTTTTCAAGAGCAAATTTCATCCCCGCGGCGTCCGTATTGTCGCCTGTCAATTTTCCGCCGATGTCCACTACCGTGTTGACCGCGCCTATGTCGCGCGCAAGCGGACTCACCTCGTCGAGAAGAGGGATCACCGTCTGCTTGTAGGGCATCGTGACGTTGTAACCCGCATATTTCCTTCCCTTCACGAATTCCGCGAGCGCCTCGTCGTCCGCAAGTTCGACGACGTCATACGCGCGCCGACCGAAAGCGGCGTGGATCTCGGGCGATAGCGTGTGCGGCAAACTTTTGCCTATCAAACAAAAGCGCGCGTCCATCACATCTCCTCGTACGCTCCCAAAAATTGGAAGTTGTCGGTCTCCTGCGCGATATCCGCGAGCAGGTTTTGCACCTCGGGAGACTCGACCGACCCCTCGAAATCGAAATAGAAACCGAATTCGAAAGGACTGTCGGGGATGGGGCGCGATTCCAACTTGGTGAGGTTCAGCCCCAAAGTCGAAAATTTGTTGAGTATCTTGTTGAGACTGCCCGCCTCATTGGTGAGATCCGCCGTGATGGAAATCTTGTTCGCGCCCTTGTACGCCTTGGGCTTGTCCGAGATGGCGATAAAGCGGGTGTAGTTGTTGAGGTTGTCGTTGACTCCTTCCTCGATCACCGCGAGGCCGTATATCCCCGCGCACTCCCTCGAGGAGACGCACGCAATGTCGCGCCTGTCGCTCTCCGCGACGAGTTTTGCCGCGATCGCCGTGTTGTCGCATCTTGTGACGGCGACGTCGCCGAGGCTTCCGATGAACTCCTTGCACTGCGAGATCGCCTGATCGTGCGAGACGATCTCTTTGATATCCGCCTTCTTCACGCCGGGTTTGGCAAGCAGATAGTGTTTCACCCTCAACTTTATGCTGCGCGCGATATAAAAGCGATGCTTGCGCATAAGGTCATACACTCCGATGACGCTGCCCGCCGAGCTGTTTTCGATGGGCAATATGCCGAAATCGCAAAATCCCTTCTCCACCGCTTGAAAAACACCGTCCCAATTTTTGAAACAGGAGATCGAGGATATTGGAAACATCTTTTCCGCCGCGATACAGCTGTACGCACCCGCGACGCCCTGACACGCTACGGTCGCTTCGACGGGAAAAGGCAACGACGGACGCCCGATGGCAGCCCTGATCTCGTCTTTGACGGGAGATTTGACGTCGACGATCGCATATTGATACGCCTTGCTCGTCTCGAACAGCGTCTCGAACAGCTGTTTTCCGTACAGTTTGACGTCGTCGGGCAGCGCCGCGCTTGTCCTGTTGATTATCTCCTTTTCTCTGAGCGTATTGACAAGCGGCAGACCGTTTGCGCTCTTTATCTTTGCGATCTGCTTCGAGAGCGCCATACGCTCCTTGAACAGCGCGACGATCTTGTCGTCCACAGCGTCAATCTTACCTCTGACATCCTCTATTTTCATAGCGTTTCCTCCGATTTCCCCGTAAATTTTTAGGCTAGAGCCGCAAGCATATCGTACACGGCGAGCGCGACCGCCGCTTCTATCGCGGGAACTGCGCGCGGCACGATACAGACGTCGTGACGTCCGGAAATTTTGAGTTCGCACTCGCTCATATCGTCAAGATCCACAGACCTCTGTGGCAGGGAGATCGACGGCGTGGGTCTGACGGCGGCGCGCAATATGACGGGCAATCCGTTGCAGACGCCTCCGTTTATGCCGCCGCTCGCGTTTTTGAGAGGAACAGGCTTCCCCAAATTCAATCCTATAGGGTCGTTCGCCTCGCTGCCGAGCATATCCGCAAGGGAGACTCCCTTTCCGAATTCGACGCTCTTCACGGCGGGAACCGCGTAAACCGCGTATGCCAATTTTCCCTCTATTCCGTCAAAAAGCGCGTCGCCCGCCTCTCCCGCTTCAAGCCCGGATACGACGCACTCCACAACGCCGCCCGCGCTGTCGCCTTGCGCCGAGATCTGTCCGAGCCTTTCCAACGCGGCGGGAATATTGCGGGAGTCCAACGCGGGAAACTCCCTCGCTCTTATCTGTTCTCTTTGAGCGTCGCAAAGCCCCTTTGTCGCCACGTCGTCGACGTCGTAAGCGCCCTTGAGATCTATGCCCGCTATCCTCGTCGCATAGGCGTCGACAAAAATCCCGCGCCGCTCGAGCAATTCCTTGACGATCCCGCCCGCAACGCACAGCGGAGCTGTCATCCTGCCCGAAAATCTGCCGCCTCCGACGGGGATCTCTCCGTCCTTTGCCCACGCCGCAAGGTCCGCGTGCGAAGGGCGCGGAATATGTCGAATATTGTCATAATCGGCACTTCTTATGTTGTTATTTGCAATATAAAACCCGATTTGCGCGTTTTCAACGATATATTCGCCGCGCTCTTCACGCACGCCTTCAAACGAGGGAATGTCGTCCTCCCGCCTCGGCGTGGAAAAGAAATCTTTCGGCCGACGGAGGCACAGCAGATCCTTCACGCAATGCATATCGAGCCGCGTGCCTATCGGAACGCCCGCAAGCGAACCGCCTATCCTGTCCGAATGCGATCCGCCGAAAATTTCAAGCCGTATATTTTGAAAATTCGCCTTCATATGCTCCAACCCTCAAACTGTTTTTATGTTCGCGCCGAGACTCAACATATCGCGATAAAACGCGGGATAGGATTTGTCTATGCACTCCGCGCCGCGCACTACGCATTCGCCATCTGTGGCTAGGGCGGCGACCGTTGCGCTCATAGCTATGCGGTGATCGTCGCACGAGGGGTACTCCCCCGCTTTATGCGTTCTTTTGCCGAATATCGTCAGAACTTTGCCGTCGTACGCCGCCTCCGCTCCGAAACTTTCGACAAGCGCGATGATAGATTTCAGCCTGTCGCTCTCCTTGTCTTTGAGCCTGTCGACGGAAGATATCCGCGAGACCCCGTCCGCAAACGACAGCGCCGTCGCCAAGATGGGGACGACGTCAGGGCAATCCGCCGCGTCGAAGTCTATCGCGCGAAACTCGGAGCGCCGCGCGATATATTTTCCGTCCTTGAAAGAAATGTCCGCGCCCGCCCTCTTCAAAAGTTCGACGACGATCTTATCTCCCTGCGCGGAATTTTCGTCGAGACCGCAAATTTGCGTCTCGCCCGCAAGCGCGCCAGCCGCGAGCAAAAAACCCGCCGACGACCAATCGCCTTCAAGGGGCAACTTTTCGGGGACGACAAATTTCTGCCCTCCCGCGATGTTAAATCTGTTGCCGTCGCGCTCTATCTTTACGCCGAAACGCTCAAGCACGTCGAGCGTGAGACGGATGTAGCTTGAGGAAGCCGCCTTGCCCCTCACGGTCAAAACGCTGTCTCCGTCGAGCAACGGTAGCGCAAACAGCAACCCGGTGACGTATTGCGAACTCACGCCGCCGTCCACACTGTACTCGCCCGCGCGCAATTTTCCCCGCGCCTCGAGAGGGATATTTTCGTCTGTTTCAAAAGTGAAAACGGCTCCGTGGCTTTCGAGGACGTCAAGCAATCCGCTCAACGGTCTTTGCCCTATCCTTCCCTCGCCGACAAAGCGCGCGGGTATGCCGAGCGCGCACACGACGGGCAACAAAAATCTCAATGTCGACCCGCTTTCGCCAACGTCGAGAAGGGCGGGATTTTCGTTCTCTTTTGCCGCTTGCAAAGCGCAAAGGCAACGCTTTGTCGCGGCGATATCTTCGCCGCCGTCAACGTCGCATACGTCGTCCGCAAGGTAGGACGCGATGAGGACCCTGTGCGCCAAAGATTTGGAGATTGGCGCGCAAACTTGACCTTTAAGCGTCGATTTTTGCACGATAAAGTTTATTTTTGAAACATAATGCAGAAATTTGTCGAAAGCGAATTTGCGTATCTCAACGCCGTTTTGAGTGATCGCGACGGCGTTTATTTCCTTCCCATCCGCCTTCTTGTCAAGCGCGAGATATGTCGATATTTCGTCCGCACACACACGCGTTTCGCCAACGCCTACAAGCTCGAGCAAGCCGAAAATGTCGTCCGCTCTCCGCTTTGAGATCTCGCCCGCTTTCAGCGCCGCGGACGTCATCACACTTATTCCCTGCGCGACGGCGATCCCGTGGCTCAGTTCAAAGCCGCTTGCCGCCTCGAGCGCGTGTCCCACGGTGTGGCCGAGGTTGAGCAGGCGTCTGATGTTTCCCTCAAACTCGTCGCGGCGCACTATTTCCGCCTTGAGCGCGACGCAACTTGCGACAAATTCCTCCGTTTCCTCGCGATTTTTTTTAAGATACGGCGCGATCGTCGGATCTATCACGGCATATTTTATACCTTCGCCAAGTCCGTTGCGGTATTGCTCCTCGTCCAGCGTGTTCAGCACGTCGGGATCGATGAAAACGACTTTCGGGCTGTGGAAAGCTCCAAGCAAATTCTTGCCGTCGGGCAGATCCACTCCCGTCTTGCCGCCGACGGAGCTGTCTATCATAGCGAGCAGAGTGGTGGGGATCTGCACAACATCTATGCCGCGCATATACGTCGCCGCCGCAAATCCCGCGACGTCTCCGACAACGCCGCCGCCGAGCGCGATCACCGCGTCGCTTCTTGAGAGTTTGCTCTTTGCCATAGCGTCGACAAGTTTGAGATATTCCTGCGGAGTTTTATTTTTTTCTCCCTCGGGCAGCGCGTATTTTGACAGCGCGGAGGCGCTGTACTCCTCGCCGAGAGAGCGCATAAGCGCGTCGGCGTACAGCCCGTCCACCTTGGAATCGGTGACAACGAAAAGTTTGTCCGCCCTCAAAACGGACTTCAAAAGCCTGCCCGCTTTGTTGAGCAGTCCTCGCTCTATGAGAATTTCATACGGTTTGCCGCATACGGCGTCAATTTTCCTCATCCGTTCTCCTTTTTGCGCCCGAGCTCCTGTCGGCGGCGTCCTTGTGGACGTTGCCGTCCTCGAGCAAGGCTTGCAACCTCTGCCCGTCTCCGTCCGCGATGGCGTCGCGATATTCGCGCAACCTGTCGATAAGCCCGTCCATATCCGCGAGCAACATATCGTCGTTGTTCAAAAACAATTCCGTCCACATACGCGCGTCCAGCCTTGCGACCCTTGTCAGATCGAGAAAGCTACCCGCGGAAAAACCTCTGTGGTCCTTTGCTTTTTCGCTTCTGGCGTACGCGCTCGAGAGAATGTGCGCAAGTTGGGACGTGTACGAAATCATTTTGTCGTGGGTCTCCGCGTCGCAAACGCTGACTCCGCGCACACCGACGGCGCCGTAGAGTTTGCTCGCGACGTCCACTGCCTCGCCGTCCTCCGAGATTGGGACAAGGACCGCGTACGCACCCTCGAAAAGTTTTGGCGACGCTTTGAAGATCCCCGGCTGTTTGCCGTCCGTCTCTCTGCCCGCCATAGGATGAGTGCCGACAAAGTTAAGCCTCGGAAATTTGCGTTTGAGATCTCGCATACAGTCCGCGACGCCGCGCTTGTTGCCGCAGATGTCGAGGACGATAGCTCCGTCGCGCAGGCGGGGAGCATACTCTTTGAGGGCAGTCTTTGTCGCCTCCTCTGTGAGCGCGACGACAAGGACGTCGAGCGCGGAAAAATCGGATATCTCCGAGCGGATATATCCCCTTTCCAACGCGACCTTTTGCACATCGTAAGAGATGTCAAATCCCCGCACGCAAAATCCCGCCGCGCTGAGCGCCGCCGCGAGCGAGCCGCCGATCATTCCCAATCCGACGACGCCTATCGTCATTTTCTCATCCATATGCATCTGCGATCTTCGGCGAATTTTGTCGATTCAGGTCAAAATTTGCCGAATACGTCGTTGTCTCACTTGTCTCTCTTTTTGCCGACTGCGGGGAGGATCTTGTCTATCGCCGCAACCGTCTCCTCAAACTGCTCGGGGCGCAGGGATTGCGCGCCGTCGCACAGAGCGTGCGACGGATCGTTGTGGACCTCGATGATAAGTCCGTCCGCGCCCGCCGCCGTCGCCGCGAGAGACAGCGGCTTGACAAGCCTCGATATGCCCGAAGCGTGCGACGGATCGACAATGACGGGCAAATGCGTGCGCTCTTTGAGGACGGGTACCGCCGAGATGTCCAACGTGTTGCGCGTGTAGGTCTCGTAGGTCCTGATGCCCCTCTCGCACAAAATGACGTTGGGATTGCCCTCCGACATAATGTATTCCGCGCTCATAAGCCACTCTTCCATCGTCGCCGCTACGCCGCGCTTGAGCAAAATGGGGGTCTTGAGCCTGCCGAGATGCTTGAGAAGGTCGAAATTTTGCATATTGCGCGCGCCCACCTGTATGATGTCCACGTCGTAAAAATCGTCGATGTGATATTCGCTCATTATCTCGGTGACGATGGGCATACCCGTCTCCGCCTTGGCTTTTCTCAGCAGTTTGAGGCCCTCAAGCCCCATCCCCTGAAAAGAGTACGGCGACGTGCGAGGTTTGAACGCCCCGCCGCGAAGCACGGTTGCTCCCGCCTTTTGCACGGCTTTTGCCACTTCGATGATCTGCCTTTCGCTCTCCACGGAGCAGGGACCCGCAATGATCTGAAAACTGTCTCCGCCAAACTTGCGCCCCGCGACGTCGATCACGGTGTCCTGCGGATGGAATTTGCGATTTGCGTTTTTGTACGGCTCCTGCACGCGCGTGACGCTCTCGACGATGTCCAGCGTGTTGATGAGTCCGATGTCCACCTTGGACGTGTCGCCGATGACCCCGATGATCTCGGAATTTTCGCCCTCGCTCCTGTATATGTCAAGCCCCAGCCCCTTTATCCAACGGACGAGGTTGTCGACCTGCTTTTGATCGCGATCTTTTTTGATGACGATGATCATATGTCCTCCGTGCAGTCCTCGCGCATATGGCGCGGCCCCGCATAAACAAAATCCCGCCGCCGTTTGGTGTCGGGATCGAATGCTACACCTCGCACACCAAACGCGACTACGCTATGTAGCCAAAATAAAAGTAGTATGCGAATTGTGCGAAATTTTCTTTCATATCTAAAATTTTAGACTAATTGCAGGACGTTGTCAACACAAAATTTGCTCTCTTCGGCAAGCGGCGCACGGAAGCGGATCCCGCTCCCGCACGCCCTGCCGCAACGTCCTGTTTGCGGATGCCGAGCCGAGCGCTTACGCCGCCCTCTTGTCCTCGAAATACAGCTCGGTAGATTGCCCCTCGAGGCTCGCCCCCGCCGCGGCTTGCGACTCAAGATCGACAAAAGTGACGTTTGTTGCGTCAACAAATTCTTTCCAAGTTGCACCAATTTCCGTACTGCTGTCCATAGCCTCGTCGTATGCGGACTTGAATTTGAAGTTTATGGTGCGCTTCTTTGCTCCCGCATTAAACGCTTTTGCTCCGAGCTTCGGCACGTGAGGCGCGTTGAAATTGACAACTCCCTCAGCAACGTTAATTGATCCCATAAACGCTTTCTCTCCTATGCCCGCCTCATTCCAGACAGTGGACTCATTGCCAAGCGTTATTGTTCCCAAAGATTTGCTCCCATAAAAACCTTGATAGCCGATCTCAACGATGTTGGGCAGATCAATCTCCGAAATACCTGTGCAATAAAACGCATTATCTTTGATAACTTTGACGTTTTGCGTCCCCGTTATGCTTGACAAATTAAGATTGGAAAGTATGCCTCTGAACGCACTTTCGCCTATGATTTCGACGACTCCGCTCAAGTCTATGGATTCAAGATTAAAGTCGAGAGATCCTTCATTATAAGAACTGTTCTTCACAGAGAACACATTATCTCCTATCTCCTTTATGCCCATATCCGTCGGGATCACTACGTTGGGATTGCGACCCAAGTATGCGACAAGCACACCGCCTTCAACGACGAAATCAGCTTTGGCGCTCTCTTTTGAAAGCACAAACGTGTGGTCCTCAAAATTCAAAGTGTAAATCTTTTCACCGCCTGAGTTGCCGACCCACAAATCGTCCACGTGCAATTTTTCGTCCTCAAACCAATAAATCGCATTGTATGAATCGTGATTTTCATTTTCGGGCGAATTGCCTTCACGCATACCAATGCCATATCCGGTCAGATACAGCGGGAATGCCGATCCTTCCGAATCCGTGAAAGTAGCTGCCGTCTGCTCGTCATATTGGGTGTAGAAATTGACATTGCCCATATCAAACTTATACGCTCTGAATCTGCAGAAGCCCGTCTCTGTGCCGTCGTTCAACGTCACGTGATAGATGGCCATCCATTCGCCTTCGGGGTTTTCGACAGACGTCACTTGCCCTATGGCCTCGTCGCCGATATACACAATGTCAAAACTGTCTATCGACAGTGGTTTGCTCTCGTCGAGTATAGCTCCCTTCAGGAAGTCGAACTTGTGCAGATTTTCCTCTATCTTCTGCCCGTCGCTGACGCGGTAGGTATTGCCGTCCGCAGATGTATACAGCTTGACGGTCAACGTATCATTGGCGTTATAATAATTGGTCAACTCGTAGATGTCGCCGTTCACATTTGCAACATCATATCTCTCCCACGAGCCGTCGCTATTGGTGATCGTGGCCCTGCCGAGTCCGTCCATACTCAACGTCGATCCGAGCTTGTTGCCTTCCCTGTCGACGCAATCGTAGTCGCCGACTATGCTGTCGTCGCGAATGATAAAATTGCCTGTGTAGATGTCCACTCGGAACACCAACTTTGAGCCGTCCTCAAAGGTAGCGGTGCAGATCATAAGGTTGGTATCAACGGTGTAGGTCCCCTCCTTGTAGATGTCGCCGCTTGTATACGTGACACAGCTCTTGTCTCCGGGCATTCCGTTCAGCGTGATGACGTCATCTCCATTGGCATAATTGCCATACTCCCAACCGATGTGCGCCGCGCCTCTTGCCTCCACCCAGAAGGCAAGTCCTTCGGACTCAATGCGCACGATCGAAATGATGTATTCCTCTTCATTCTCGTCTGTGCCGAGGTATTTTGTCACGGAATACTCGCCATAGATCATATCGCCATAGCGGTCGATGTAGATCGCGGTGTAGAATCCGTCCAAGATCAAAACGCTGAGATCATCCAGCACATACGCGTGATAAAGATCGACATCGCGCACTTGGAAGAAATAATCGAGTCCGTATGACGATCCCAAATCCATCGCGAACAACGTGAAGTCAAACTCTTCAAGGAGTCCATAAAGATATTGTAAACTCAATGCATAGCTATTGAGCAGATCGCACTCATCCTTCGTAAAGCCTTCCATAACCGTCCAAGTGGTGTACTCGACGTCATATGCGTGCAGATTGCCCTCATCATCCACTGAGTATTTGCCCTCCGCCATCGAATACACTCCGGTGTAGGGTTCCTCCGTCAAATATATCGCAATTTCAAGGTTGCCCCTGCCGTCGGGCATAAGCAGAATATTCACAAGGCCTTCGTCGGTCATCAGGTAATAATAATCCATAATGAACTCGTTGCCGCGCAGAGTGTGCGTGCCGTCGGGAGCGATGTCAAAGAAATATGTGTACCCTTGCACGTCGTAAAACGCGATGACATAGTGCGGAGCGTTGCCGTCCCTGCCGTCCGTCATCAACTCGTATTCGCCGCTTTCGCCGCGGAAAGCGCCATATCCGAAGCCGTCTATGACAAGCGAGTCTCCGTCGATGTCAAACTCGCCCTCGAAGCCGTCCGAGAACATAAATGCGTCGACATATTCATATCCGACTTCGCTTGTTTCGCTCGCCACGGAGACAATCGTTCTCATAAATATGAAATCGCTTGATATTCCCCAATCGTCCGCGAGCTTTTGATCGCCCTCGACGGACGAGACTTTGAACAAGTAGTAAAAATTCATCGCGTCGTAAAGTTCGACGGAGCCTTTGATCGTCAAGACTTCATCGTCGATCTTGATCGTCAACTCAGCGGCGTTTTTGTCGTCGATCGACAACTCGATGTTTGTGTAAAGCGCAATGCCGCCTGTTTCATAGCCGATCAATTGAAGCGTAAACGTCTCGGTCTCCTCCTCGACATACGGTTTGAACTTATCTCCCTCTATGCTGAAAAAGAAATCTACGGCGCAATAATCGTTGTCGCACAAGAAGCGCATTACGCCGTCGCCGTCCTCGCTGTAATTGAGATATCTGCCCTCGTGTATAGAGCCGTCCGCCGCAAGATAAAGCGCATTGCCAAAGCCGTCCAGCGTGATGCTTTCGCCTCTTTCGCCCTCGAATGTGCCATTGTAGACGGGTGTGTCCTCAATGTAGCAAGCGATCACTCCGTCCGTCTCGAGCATAAAGAAAGTGAAGAAGTCGTCATCATTTATCGGATAATTGTCGGTGTATTTGAAAATCGTCACGCCGGCGTCATTCTCGCCGAGATCCTCTATCTTGCCGTCGGTATAATAAAGACTGCCCTGTCCGTCGCTGTAGAAATAGATGGCGTCCTCGCCGTCGATGGCGATGAGTTCCGTCGCACTTGCGAAATCGGTCAACGCATACGCCATCGCGTCCTTGCTCATCTTGTAATATCCGCCGTATGCCTCATCTATCAACGCCTTCATAACAAAATTGCCCTCGGCGTCGTACAACGAGATAAATCTCAACAGATATGTGGACATCGTGTCGCCGTTTTCAAGTTTATAGGAATATCTTTCTCCATCCTTATATGCATAGCCGTAACCCGAGAACGCGTATGTTTCGGGGTCGAGGCTTTCTTCATCCGAAAAATCATAATATGCTCCGTATAGCCCGTCATATCTGTAGATTTGAGCGGACGGGATGCCATCGGCGTTGGGAGTCATCGATTCGGGCTTCTCAAAATACACCGTTCCCGTGGGGAAAACCGCGGCGTATTCGGTGCAAGCGGGCAAATCGGGCAATCTTTCGGACTCGTCAAGCGTAAACGCCCCGTAACGACCTGAAGTGTATTTGCCGTCCGACAGTATGTAGTAGGCATATCCATACCCGTCAAGAAGTATGTCCGCGAAGTCGTCGGAATATATGCCAAACTCCTCGCCGCGCAAACCAAACACGTCCGAAAGGCTGAGATCTTTGTTTTCATATTCCCCAAGTCGAAGGTGAATTTCCGCATCAATGCTGTTTTTGTCGTCGACCCGATATGTCAACGTCAAAGCGATATCCGAATAGTTTTCGTCGACGCGATAACTGCCCTTGTATGCGCCCTTAGGCAAACTGAACGGCACATATTGATGCAAATAGCCTGCAAAACTCGGAGCCTTTTGAATCATAGCCTCATCGACATAGATGAGCGCCAACTCGTCGCTGTCCTCCGTCAGTGTGAGCGTCGCGCCGTCAATGCCGTCCAGCGAGAGTATCGCGCTGTCGATGGGAGCATTTAGCTCGAAATCATACATCTTGAAATCGAACTTTTCGCGTTGAGTCGCAAAAGTGCCGTCGTCGTACACTCTGCCGACAAGCTCGCCTTCCAAAAATGAGAACATCTTCGAAGTCGGCTCGTACGTCCCCGCGATCTCGCCCAACCCCGCGCGATAGAGGTATGCTTTGCCCTCTTCGCTCTTGGGGATCCACAGCAGATCGACACTGCCGTTGCGCTCGATGTACGCCTCGTCAAAAGTCGCGACGAGGGTGGCGT
Source organism: uncultured Clostridia bacterium (assembly GCA_947628255.1). Taxonomy (GTDB): domain Bacteria; phylum Bacillota; class Clostridia; order Christensenellales; family CAG-917; genus CAG-475. The sequence goes on from CANQZE010000013.1 coordinate 14,312, forward strand.
CCTGCGTGGGAGTGAAATCGTCCACCGCTTCTCCGCTCAACGTGAACCCATTAAGACGCAACCCGTTGAAATATGCGTTGTCCAAAACGCCTTCGGGAACGGACGGTTGATATTTCGTTCCTCTTTGCGCGTAGGTGTAGAACCCCTCCGCCACGTCGCCGAAATCATAGGTGATCTTGACGTCGTCGCGATCGAAGTACAACGCGCCCACGCTCTCGCTCTTGGATGAGATCTCCACGGTGATATCCGCAGGTTGCAGATATGTCGAAAGCGCCTCAAACAGGCTCGCGGACGCCGTGACGGTCGCCGTGCCTTTGTTGATTTCGAAAGATTGCGAATCGGAAAATTCATAATCCGTGTGATCCGCGTTCTGCACATACGCGTCGATCTTGTACGTCCTGTACCAGCGCGCGTAATATGTCGCGTCCGACTCGGGCATAACGTTCAGAGTTTGCACCTGCTCGGTGAGCTCGGAGTCCGCATACCAACCGCCAAAGAAATAGTTCTCGTTGTCGACGGCGGCGGGCAAGTCTTTCGACAGGTTTTCGCCCTCGCCGTTGAAATCAAAGGTCAAAGTCGCCTTTGTAAGCTCGAATTTGACTTCGAAAGTCGTGTCGCGCCCGACAAGTTGTCCCTCTCTCGGCGAGCCGCCGTCCACATAGCCTTGAGGCACGTCGACCTCGAAAGTCGCCGACGTCGCACCCTTGTCGGCCTCTCCTTCAAAGGACAGTTCCTCGCTCTTTGAAAACTCGCCGTCCGCCTGCTCGAGCATCACGGCGACGGTGTATTTCACATACCAGCGCGCATAAAAGGACGCGGACTCCTTGGGCATCTCGGTCGGAAGTTCAACCGCTTCGCCCGTGAAGTTATCGTTGTCATACCAACCGCCGAAATAGTAGGTCTGCGTGCTGTTCGGCGTGGGCAACTCGCTTGAAATATCCGTGCCGGGAAGCTCCGTCAGCACAATATCGTCTCCTATGCCGCCGCGATATATTTTCAGCGTGACTTCCGTCGGCTCTTCGGTGGGATCGCAAGCCGTCGCAACGCACGCGATCAAAACGACTGCCAAAATCAACGTCGTGATCAAAGCCCATCTTCTCTTCATAAGGCCCTCCTCGCCGCCAAGAACTTCTTGCGGCAAAAAACATATATCTTCAAACCAAATACAAAAATATTTGCAGATTCGGATATCACGTATCATATATCTCAAACGCCGATTTGTCAATCAAATAGACCTCATTTTCGGTATTAAAATTGAATATTTATAAAAAATAAGCGGAATTTTATTCAAAATTTAACATTTTTATGCAATTTCTGCATAGCGTATACAATTTTTGGCATTTGCCCGACAAACTTGACAAGTCAATTCCGTCGGCATATAATGATTGCGACAAAATTTCTTGGATTGGCGTATGCCAACCGGTGGTGATGCCGCTTTGCGGACAAGTCCAACAGCCCCAACAGTTGATGCGGTGAGAATCCGCAACCGCCTGTCAAGTCAGACTGGGAAGGAATTGCGCGAACGTTTTTTTGCTTACAAAAAACGCCCTCCGCGCCCCTTCTCCTCAAAAAGGAGATTTTTTTATGGCAAGACCCAAATTTTCCACTCGGCTCATCGCCTACGCCGCGCTGATGACGGCTCTCGTCTATGCGGGTACGCTGATAGGCTTTTCAAGCGCTCAATTCTATTTCAACCTCGGAGATTGCGTCATTTTGATCGCCGCATACCTGCTCGGTCCCATCCCCGCTATGATCGCGGGAGGACTCGGCGCTTTCCTCGGCGACCTCACCGTCTATCCCGCGACGATGGTATACACACTTTTCATCAAAGCGATAGAAGGGCTTGCGGCGGGGCTCTTGTTTTTGCTCGTCAAAAAACTGACGGCAAAATATTTTGCCAAGCGTTTGACGGGCGAGATGCTTGCCTTTATGAAAGAGACGAGCCGCCGCGCCGAGCTCTCCGACGAGCAAAACGACGAAGCCTCATCTCCCGCCCAAGCAATTGAAAAAATTGACGAAAACGCGTCGCAGACAAGCGAAGCGGCAAGCGATATCGCGGACGCCCTCCCAAACGCGCAAATCGCAAAAGAGCAAGTTAATGAGTCGGATATCGACACAAAAACACCCGTTTCGCAAAAGATCCGCGCCATCAAAAGACGCAAAACTGCGCTTGAGTGCGCGCTGTCACTGCCCGTGTGTCTCTTTTGTTCGGGGCTGATGGCGGTCGGATATTTCATATGTCAGACTTTTATGTACGGCACGTATGCGGCGGCGCTCGTCGCGCTTCCTATGGACGCCGTACAAGCGGCGATCTCCTCCGCATTGGCGACGGCGGCGATAGGCGCTTTCAATTTGGCGGGGCTGAAATTCTCAAAAAATTCAAACTGAGGCGCGCCGTCTCCGAAGAAACTAATATTGAAAGTAAAAAATTTTGTATATATTTGACCGCATTTCGCTTGACTTGTCGCAACGCGGAGAGTATAACTTTTTGACGGAAAGTGACAAATATGGCGACAACGATTTCCGCATCCATAGCATATTTTGAGATCTTGCTCCCCTTGGCGCTCATCCTTTTGAGCGCGAAGCTGTTTTCGCTTTTGGGCAAAAAACTCGGCTTGCCGCAAGTCGTCGGTATGCTTGTCGCGGGGCTGTTGTTGGGGCTTATCAAGCTCATCCCGGGGCAGACCGTATTCACGGAATACACGCTTGAAGGGCTGTCCTTCCTCGCGAAGATAGGCGTCATTTTCATAATGTTCTCGGCGGGGCTTGAGACGGATCTCAAACAATTCAAAAAATGCGGACCCTCGAGCGTCGTCATCACATTGGGCGGAGTCATCGTGCCTCTCGCGTTGGGATTCATCGTCGCGGCGGCATTCAACGGCGGCTTCAAGGGGATGACGTCGCATATGGCGATCGTGGATCTGTTTTACGGCACCATCCTTGCCGCAACGTCCGTCAGCGTGACCGTCGCGACGCTCAAGGAGCTTGGCAGGCTGAACACAAAGGTCGGGACCTCGATCATAGAGGCCGCCATCCTCGACGACATCATCGGCGTCGTGTTGC
>CANQZE010000014.1 GCA_947628255.1 uncultured Clostridia bacterium
CGCAGGCCTTCTGGATCTTCGCGTCGAGGGTGAGCACGACGTCGGAGCCCGCCGAGGGCGGCACGTCGGCCGCGACGCCGGTGAGGTTGCCGTCGGCGTCCACGTAGACGTCCTTCTCGCCGCGGATGCCCTGGAGGACGCCCTCGTACTGGAGCTCGACGCCGGCCTGGCCGACGACGTCGCCGCTCTCGTAGACGATCTTGGTCCCGTCATCTTGCTGGGCGTCGAGCTGCTCCGCCGTGACGTCCTTGCCGTTGTACTCGATGTCGCCGAGAGAATCCGCGACAAACAGCAGCTCTCTATATTCGATATGACCGCAACCGAGCGCTTTGCATTGACGATGGATCGTCGTGTGCAAATGGTCTTTGTCAAGTTGCGCATATTCTTCGGGATCTGGCGTCCAATCGAGGTCGTGGGGGCTGTGATCCACCATCCACGCGCCGCCTCTCAACTGAGCCGCGGGAGTCGTGGACGCCTGCGTCTTGTGATCCTCGCCGTGACTCGCCGCGGATGTCGTCGTCTCGATGTTGAACACGATCCCCGGCAAGATCCAATTGTCCTCGCACATAACCGCGGAATAGGACTTGCCCGCTTCAAGCGCCGCGAGAGTTTGATTGACTCTCTCGTAGATGTGCGTTTCGAGCCTGTACGACGTGTAGTTGCAAGTGTATGCCGTGGCGACGCCGTCCTCGAGGTCTTGTCCCTCGACGTTCGCGCCCTGCTCTATCGTGATATGACCCGTCGTCCCCGAGGTCTGCACTGTTCCCAAAAATTCCGCGCCGCTCTTGACGATAAAATCGCCGTCGACAATGAGGCTTGCGTAGGAGTTGTATTGCGCCTCGGTGAGCTTTTGCGAAGTCGGATATGCGCGGCGTGTGACGTTGGGGCCGAGGAAACTGTCGTATACGTGCAATCCCGCGCCCGCATTGACCGTGAGAGTCGCGCCGTCTTTGACGTTGAGGATGGCGCCGGGCATAAGTTTATAAGGATACGCGATGAAATAATCGCCGTTTTCAAGGATGAGTTCGAAATTGTACGGCACGGAGAAATACACGCGGCTCGTGTCGATGCCGAGCGGGAAAGACATATATCCCGCGGTCGCTCCGCCGCTCAGCGTGACTTTCGTCTTGCCGACGTCCTGAGGATTGTGCGTGCCGTCCATAGCGGGGCGAGCGTGTTCGTCGTCATATTCGAACTTGGCGTTCGATATGCCTTTTGATTCCAAATCTTTGAGGATGATGAGCGCCGTCGCCTCCTCTCCGTCCGCGCCCTCGTAGGTCACGAAAGGCTGATCGATGGTCGTCACTCCTCCCCAGAAAAACAGGCTTGCGTGGCCGTAAAGCACTCCACCGAAATTGATCGTGAATCCGCCCTTGCACTGAATGTTGACCATAGAGTACATCTTGAAGGGCGTCAAATTCTCGCCGAACATCGCCTGCGTGTTTGTGCCGCCGCTGTAGTCGAGGATCATAAAGGGTTGATACAGCTTGCCGCCTTTGTTGACGGTTATGCCGCCGTCGCCCGTGACCCGTCCGCAGACGTCCAACACGCCGCCGTCCTCAACGACGATCTGCCCGTTCAGCACCATCTGGTGATATTTGCCCGAAGTATGCGCCTGCGCGGATTGAGTCGGATGGTGAAGTACACCGCCGAGATACAGACCGCCTCTGAGCGTGAGAGTTGCGCCGTCGTTGACGGTGAACGTATAAAGTTTGTATTTGTTTTCCTGCAACCAAGCGACTCTTTCGCTTTCCGTCGATTCGGCTCCGATGGCGGTATAGTGTCCCAAGTCGTCGATCGCGAAAATAATATCCACATTCTCGGGGATCTCGATTGACTCATCAACCGTAAGCCCGTCCCTGATCACATACAATTTCACGTCGCGATCCGTCGCCGCGTCCTTGGCTTCATCAAGCGTTCTGAAAAACGCGCCTCTTTCACGCAGGTAGTATGTGCCTTCAGGTTCGACTATAGCCGTGAGATCCAAAGCGTCGCGGGAAACGTTGCAATCGAATTTCTTTTGAGCGGATACAAGGTTTTGATCTTGATCCACCCAGCCGTAAAATTGATATCCTTCGTTGACATCGACATCAAACGTGATTTTGCTGCCAAGCGAAACGGAGTTGACGTTCTTTTTGCCGGCGGTGAGCGCCTCGGACGCCTTTGCGCTGACGGCGCCGCCCTCTTCGTTGGATATATCGAAGGTCACTTTGCCGTTTCCTTTCCAAAAACCGACGTTGCGTATCACGGCATAGTCGCTTTCCGCGATGTCCTTGTAGGGGAAAGTATTTTGATAGTTTTCATCGTGTCTATAGTAGCTGACGTACACGTCCTTGGTTTTGCCGTCTTCTCCAACGGAGAAAGATACGTGCGCCCAACCGTCATCAGTCATATAGTAGGACTTTCCGCCGTCGTATTGCGCGCCCTGATACCAATACATATAGTTGTTGCCGGAAACTTCTTTCGGTGAACTTGCGCCTTGCGCAATGATCCTGTTCCAGGAGTCGGGCGTGCTGTTTATCCACCATACGGATTCGTCTTTGCTGTCTTTCTGACCTGAGCCGAAGATCGTATCCGTGATAGAAATCGGCTGATCTCCGTAAATCAGGCAGCAATTTCTCTTGTACAGTTTGAAATCAAAATCAAGCACTCCCGCTCCCGTTACGGTAAACTTCAGGCTTGAGACAGCCTTTCCGTAATATCCCAGCGAACCCGAGTTGCTTGCAATAAACGCCATTCCGTTTTCGCCGCTACGGCTCGCGTCAAAGATCCAGGGCATATACTCGTCGTTTTCGACGGAGATATCTTTGACTCCGTCCACCAAAAGATCGTCATTCAAAGAACCTTTGTATACGATGGCGATCGTAAAGGTAAACTCCTCGGAATCAAAGTATCCGTCTGTGGAATAGTACACCGTGACCTTTGTGTCCGCTTTTATATCGCTGAGCGAAAACATCTTTCTGCCCGAGTCCTCGACGATTTGAATGTCATCGCGAGCGACGTCGTCTATCTTCAGATGATAGGTGGATTCGATATTTTCGAAATCCTTCATCAGGATTGCCACATTGTCGATTGAGGACCCGTATTCCACTTCATAGCGTTCTCCGTTTTTGAGCGTATGTTCGGGTCTCACCGAACCGTCTATCTGCGCGCTTACGGAGACTTGCGGCGCGGCGGCAAACTCCAACATTCTGGCTTCGATTTTATGTCCGATCATTTTGAATGACGACCATTGCGCGCCTTCGTCTGTAAACACAAAATTCTCACGACCCGGGTCGGGCCAAATCAAACCTTCGCTGTATTTGGTATTCTGATATTTGATAACGTTTTCCGGATCTGTATACCAGCCCACCCATCTGCCGTTGACCGTTTGAGTCGGATCTATCGTGGAAGTCGTGCTTTTGACTTCCGCGCTCATATTGATGGGATATCCTTTGACAACGGTATGATTTCCGGGCGCCATTTCAACGCCGTCAAAATAGACCGTGCCGACTTTTTGATTGTAAACCAATTCGATCTCGATCGTATCTTTGGGGTCGTCCAACCACTCCAAATCGCTCATTTGAACGTCATCGGGAGTTGACGGGACAGTATCGTTTTCAAAAGTGACCTCGAGATAATGATATCCTTCGCCGGTCACGTGGAAATATCCGTTTTGCAAAGCCTGGGTCGACTTTTTGCAATATGTCGAAAACACTTTGTTGGTCTCGTTCTCCACAATAGTAAAGTCGTTGTAGGTGTCTTCGGGGGAATATGACATATAAGAAAAGTAGACGTACTTCTCCCCAACGCATTCGAATTTCATAATCGCTATATCGGATACGTCGGCGGATACGCTGTAGGTTCCGCCCTGTTTTTGCCAACTTTTTTCCAACGTTTCTTTGACGATTCCGTCATTTTTGAAGAATGTCGCCGTGTAGCTCGCCGCCTTCAACGGCGTCAATTCGATAGTCGATTCATATGAAAAAGTCGCGCCGCTTTCATCCAACCATCTCGCGAACACATATTGATCGTTGGGTTTTGCGGTTACCGTCAACGGAGTGCCCGAGATGACTGTTTCGGAGATATTTACGCCGCTTTTCTCTTTTATGGAGACGGTTCCGCCCTCTTGCGCTTTCGCCGTGATCGTGATCTCATCTCCCGCGGGCATTGTCAATCCTTGAACATATACTCTGTCGTCGTCGCTTGTGGACGAGCCGCCCAATTTGTGTTTGAAAACAAGTTTATCGCCGATTTTTAAGTCTTTCACCGTCATCTGCTCAAAGTCCGTCATCTTTTCGCCGTGCTTTGTGACGATGGTATTGGTGATCCCGCTCTTTGTCAGTTCGAGATAAAAATCGTTGTTGTTGAAAGCGTATTGAGTGCCGCCCTGCCTGTTGCTGGTGTAAAGATTCGCTCTATACTTGAAAACGATATCTCCCGGCGCCGTCACCATCAGCGTCAAACTCTTGACCAGCTCCGACTCCTTGTCGGCGTTGTTGTACCAAGTGTTTGTGTTGCGCTCGTAGATCCACGGGTGATTCGGATCGTTTTGGATGGTATAGCTCGCCGTGTTGCCCGCAAGGACTTCTCCGTCCGCGTTTGCCGTGCCGATCGGCGCGCCGACAAATGAGTACGCGATCATACAAAGCACGACCGCCATACACACCGCGACAAGCGCCAATCGCCAATTTTTGATCTTTGTCATCTTCTCCTCCATATTGCGCCAAAGCGCGCGTTTCGTTGGATTTTTTTGTTTGTTTTTCGCTTTTTCTCCGATATACCTTGCTAGTATATTTATTTTTCGATTTTTTACACAAACAGCGCGATGCGCGCCATTTTCGGAGCTTCGGCGGCTCTGTCCGCAAATTTTGCGTAAAGGAAAATAGGGGGACGCGCCCTCCGCTTTCTGTCGCGGACATTGTTTGCCGAATTTCTTCCTGAATTTTGCCTCGGGCAAGGCGGATACTTCAATGATCCCCCTCCCCGTTCGGCGCACAACGCTGATGTGCCGTAAATCGTCTCTCCACGCGCCTGCGCCTTTGTCTTTCGTCCGCGCTTTCGCGCCGACGATATCGCGATTTTTTGCCGATTTTGTTGAAATTGAGCGCTTTTTGTCGATTTTTTGCGTGCAACGACGGTCTTTTTCGGCTTTTTCACTGACTTTTGCCCAAATCGCTTTCACGCCTAAAACTACATCGGACCTTTTTCAACGCAGACATAATATCCCCTATCATCGCAAAGCGCAAGCGTTTCAAATCAAAAAAATCCTTTCCGTAGAAAACTTAAGATAAAAAACAAAAAATTCAATTTTTCTTTAGGAATCTTTGGTTTTCTTTATGATTTTTTAAGGTTTTTCCTCTCAAAAATCTTATTTTTGCTCTTCTGACGCACGTATATTTTATATATTAAAATACTTAGTATACCTCCACGGGTACGCCCGTCCTTTTCCCCTCCTTTCGACTCGGATTTTATCCGCGCAATGCGGCGCGAACACGGGAACGTTTGATAAAGCGTTCGCCTTCCGATTCCGATTTTATCCGCGCAAAGCGGCGCGGTTCAACGGGTGAGAGCGGCGAGGACCTCGGCGAGGATCTCGTTGTACAGAGCGGAGATTTTCAATTCCGCGGCGGAGAGCGCCGATGCGCCCTTGTCCGCGACGGTCGAAAGCTCTTTCAGGTCGTTGACCGCGGCTCCGAAGGCGGCGCTCCCGTTTGAGACGTAGAGATTCCCGTCGAAGTAGGGATTTTCGACGGTCTGTCCGACGCCGATTTGAGATGTGTAGGAATTTTTCTCGTAGACATTTGCGCCCACGACGCCGACGATATTGCCGAACGGCTCGAATTTCCCGTTCAACGTCCCTGCAAAAATGCAATTTGTCGCGCTGCCGCCCCAATATTCCACGATTGCGTCCTCGTCGTCATTTGGCGTCGAGTATGTGACCTTTGTATCTTCCACCTTGCCGCCGATCCCGCCGACGCATCTCTCCGCGCCGTCCGAGGTAAGATCCGCTTTTATACTGCCGAGGCTTAGGCAATGATCGGTTATCCCGATGTAAACATACAAGCCCGAGCTTGGGATGACAGCCTCGCTCCTGCCGAATATGCCGCCGACATAGCCTTCGCTTGCCTCGACCGAGATGCTTCCGTCAAACACGCAATAGTTGCAAAATCTGTAGGTCCTTGCGACGACGCCGCCGCATATGACGGTGGAAACGCCTTTGGCGGACAGATCTCCGCTGTTTTTGCAATATTCGATCTGCCCCGCGTTCTCGATTACGACGCCTCCGACGACGGGACTCCAAGCGTTGTCGAGAGAGGTCTGAGAGAGGTTTGCCTCGTTCAAAGAGTTTTTTATGATATAGCCGTTGCCATAGCACACGCCCGCCAGATCGAACGTGTCCGCGATCACATCGCCCGAAACGGTACATCCGTCGATTATGCCGTTGTTTATCCCCGCGACGCCTCCGAATGAAGAGTTTGCTTCAAGCGCGCCCGACAGGCGAAGATCCGAATAATTCGCGCGGCAATCCGTGAGCGTGCCGTAGATGGTATCCCCGTAATTGTCTTTGACGTAGGTGTTGTTTGCGACTATTCCGCCAAAGACGACGCCGCTGCTGTTTTCGTCCGTCTTTTCACGCGCGGTGACGCTTCCGCTCGCGTTGAGCGTGACGTTTTTCATCGTGCCGTAATTGGCGAGCGCGACAAACGCGCTGTCATCGGCGATCTCGATGTCGGAATTGACGTTCACGACGACGTTGTTGAGTTCGGCGAGATTTGTGCAGGCTTGGAAGATGGGACTGCCCGCCGTCTCAATTTCGATATCCGTGAGCTTGCCGTAGAAAAAGCCGAGTGTGGCGTTTTTGCCGAAGATAAGTTTGCCTCCGCCGCCTTTGAAACTGCACTTGACCGAATCGACATAAAAATCGTCGGGTATGACGATATCCTTGACGACAGTATATGTCCTTTGCGAGGCGAAATCGATGTGTTTGAGTTTTGCGATCTCTCCCTTCGCGCGGTTGGGCAACAGCGTCGCCGCGGTCACGGGAGCCGCGATGAGGATGGCGAGAACCAGCACGCATCCGATGATCGCCATACAAAACTTCTGCCTTTCCCGCCTGTTCAGCGGACGGCGATCCATATGGACGGACTGCCCCGCAAACGTCATATTGAGCGCATATTTGATGTTGTATATCGACTTGAGTCGTCTCTTGATCGCCTCGGATGGCTTTGCGATCGGGAAAACTTTTTTCACGCGCCGCGTTTTGTCCAAAATGAGCAACATCTCGACGGGGGATACAATCTCGTTGAGGTACAGCCTGAGGCATTTCCCCGCCTTCGCGGCAAAGAGCGCGGACGTTTCGGCGGGTTCGTCGAGAGGCTCCCAAGAGGAGATCTTCAAAAATCGGGTCTCGTATGCGGCGGCGATCCTTCTCGCTCCATAAAGATAGACGAGGGACAGCACGGGAAATCTGCCCAAGCGATAGTTTCCCGCATGGATCTCTTCCGTCATTTGTCCAAAAGTTTTGACGTCGTCCTTTTTTATTGCGCTAAGCAATTTTTCGCCGATAGACCCTTCCATTTCTCTCCTGTCTCAAAGGCTTACGATTTTTTGATCTTGACTTTTCTGTCCGCCGCCCACTTGTCGAACGCGTCGAAGATGTATTGCTCGTTGACGGTGCTGCCCTCCACGACGTTTTTGAGCAGGGCCGTCGTCTCGCGGAACATCTCGGTGAGCGCGGCGATGTCGCGACTCTGTTGCAAAACGACTTCCTTGAGATCCTCGTTTTCCTTGCGGATGTTCTCGATCTTGTCGGCGTTTTGCTTCATAACGGCGGCGATGTCGCGATTGATGAAGTCACTGATCTTTTCGATGTTGACGCTGTATCTGTCCAAAGATTTTTGCAGATCCTTGAGATTGTACGGCGCCTTTTTTTCATCGATAAGCCCGTCTATCTTCTCGATCTGACGACGAGCGGCGTTCTCGGTCTCCTCAAGCGAAGTCATTCTGCTCGCCAATCCCGAAAACAGCGTCGACATCTCGTCCACCGCTTGCGCGTACTTCTCTCCCGCCTGCGCGTATTCGGACAGCCTGCGGGCGAGTTCCTGCCCGTTTTTGGCTTGCGCCGCAAGCGAGGAATGCACCTTTTCAAGCCTGTCCAAAGAGCCTGCGTTCAGATTTTTGGACAGTGCGTCGAGGTCGTCGCCGATCTCTTTGTAGGATCTGCTCACGTCGGCGAGGCTGTCGCGGATGGGAGATATCATCTCGCGATAGGCGACAAAACTTTCGATAAGCTCGTTGATGGCGTTTTCGTTCATAGTTTTCTCCTCAATTTCTCGCGCGCCTCTTTGAGAGCGGCGGAAATTTCCTTGCTGTCTTTATTCAATGTTTCGAGAATTATGTTTCTTGCGAGATCGTTGTCCTCGACAAGCGGATAAAACCTCACTGTGCCGAACTCCAGCGCGCCGCTTCCGCCCGCAAGGCAGGCGTCCATAAGCGGGAAGAGCGCCTCGTCGCCCGAGCGCGTGAACATCTCCCTTGCCTCGTCGTCATAGCCGCGTTGCCAAAAGTCCACGCCCGCCTCGCGATATTTGCCGAACCGTAAATATTTTTCGTGGACGGAGATGTATGCGAGCAACTTCGCCCTCAGCTCGTCCGACGACACTCTGTCCGCCGCGGAGCGCGCGTTGTCGTATTGCTCCAGCGCGCAGAATTTTTGGATCCTGTCCGCAAATTCGTCGTCGTCTATCATTAGCTTCCCGGCAACCTCTCCAAGAATCGCGAGCGCTCTGTCTCTGCTTCTCCTCTCGAAGCACTCGTCGAAGAGCCTGTCGAAAAACTTGGGATGGTCCGACTCCACCACAAACAAGTGTTGCCTCGCGCGCGAGACCCCGACGTAGAAGAGGTTGAAATAGTATCTGAAAACGGAATTTTCATCCGCTGTCTTGCGGTTGAGGGACATCTCGTGCAGATATCTCCACTTGTCGGCGTTGTCGCTGAGGACGTCGAGCAGGATCACGGCGTTGCGCTCGAGTCCTTTCGCTTCGGCGACGGTCAGGATCTCGACGTTGCCGAGGATACTCTTCAGCTTCTCCTTTTTTAAGGCGGATCCGACGATGACGGTGAGATTTTCAAACTTCTTGTCGCCGAGCGCGTTTATCAACGTTTTGTCCTTGACAAATATCGCCTCGCTCGCAAGCGGGGACGGCACGCTCTCCCCCTTGAGGATGAAGCTGTGCGTGCCGAAGCGTTTTATGTTCATTTCGCTGAGCTTTTCGGCAATATTTTCGATGCGCTGAGTGCTTCTGAAGTTGTGCGTGAGTTCGCTCACTCCCGTGACGTCGCCGTACATCAGCCGCTTGAGATATCCGAAGTTGAAATAGGACGGATTTATCATCTGCAACGCGTCGCCCACGCAGAACATCTTCACGCAAAGCCTCTTGATGAGGCAGAGATTGACCTGCGTGAAATCCTGCACTTCGTCTATGACTCCCACGGAATATGCGGGAGAATTTATCTTTTCAAGCAACGCGCGGCTCATCAGGTTGTTGTCCGTGTATCCGCGTTTTTTCAAAAAATCGGCATAGTCCAGCGCGACGGAATATATCACTTCGCACTCGCGGGGAGTGAAACTCTCGCTTCTTGCGGCGATATACTCCTCGCAAGTCATCATCTCCTGCGGAGACGAAAGCTCGTATTTGCCGAAGATCATACCGTAGATCTCCTTGAAAATTATCTCGGGGGAGATGTTTTTGATCTTTTCCACGGCGCCCGACAGGCGGAATCCCTTGCCCGCCATATATTCGTTGACAAACACGCTTTCGCCCGCAACTTTCGGCGCGGAAAAACAGCGCTCGTATATGTCCTCGATGAGCATATACTCGACGTTGTTCTTCAAAAATTTTACGACGCGCTCGAGCGCCGCGAAAATCTCGCCGTCGTCGTCCACGCTGAAGAGTATGCCCAGCTTGTTTTCAACGGCTTTTTTGTGGTCGGCGTCAAGAAAGATGACGCGCCCCTCCTTGTACGCATTGACAAGCTCCTCTATGTTTCTGACAAACAGCTCCACCCTGTCGCGGGTCTCGCTCATAAGCCCGCGGGAAAAAGTCGTGTACAGCACTTTGCCTCGATAGTTGCGGCAGGCGCAATAGACGATCTTTTCCACGCAAACGTTTGTCTTGCCGCTGCCCGCCACGCCCTGCACGAGCATATTTGCGTCCTCGGTCTCCACGATCCTGCGCTGAGTCTCGTTGAGCCGAGGGAAGTTGACTGCGCCGTCCGAGCCCGACACGAGATACAGCCTGAGCAGATCCTCGTCGGGAACGGTTTCGTCCGCGTCGCGCAATATCAGTTCCGTCTCGTCCGAAGAGGCGAGATGATCCTTCAGCCCGCGGTCAACGCCGCCGCTGTCGGGATCGGCGTTCAGAAATTTGTAAAAAACAAGGCTGTCGCCGTCCGAGCGATCCTTGCAAACGAAAAACGTATATTTGCCGTCCGCGGTCTGCACGCTGTAACAGCCGTCCCCAAGCGCGATCCCCGCCCTGAAAATCCCCTCCGCGACGCGCGAAATGTACGCGTCCACGGAAAGCGTTTTGCGCGTCAACGCGATAAATCCTTCCGTCTTGTACACTGTCTTGACGGAGGAGAGGGCGATTTTTTTTGTGTCCATCGAAAAAGTTGCCGTCATAGCGCTGTCAACCCATCCATATACGACGCGAAATCCGCGAGCGGAAATTCCGCCTTGACATAGCTTTTGAGGCGGACGTCCGTCATCGTCGGTCCGTCGAGGTCAAAGGAAATCGGCGTGTTTTTTTTGAGATATTGAGCGCGCACGTCCGCTTCTATTCTCTGTTTTTCCTCGCTGTCGCGCATATCGCGCAGGCGCTTTTTGAGGGTCTCAACGGCGCGGATCTTGTTGCGCAATTGGCTCCTCTCGTCCTGACAAACGACCTTCATCCCCGTGGGAATGTGCGTGGCGCGCACCGCCGTCTCCACCTTGTTCACGTTCTGACCGCCCGCGCCGCCCGAGTGGAACAAGTCGATCTTGATGTCCTTGTCCGAGATATCCTCGGCTTGAGCGGCGGGAACCACCGCGAAGCATATCTCCTCGCTCTTCGCTCCCGGGACATACGCCTTGTGCGCCCCCGACAGGAGCGACAGCCGCGACAGCGCGTCCTCGCCAACGACATAAAACGAGATCTCCCTCACATAGCCCGCGTCCGCGCTTTTGGCGCGTTCTTCCTCGATTTTTGCCCCTCGCGAGACAAGATATCCCTTGATTTGCGCGCAAAATTTCACGCCCAAGGCGGACGAGCGCGGCGAGAAACGGAACCTGCAATATGCCCGCTCTCTCACGCGTCTGCGCCCAAGCATATCCGCAAGACGGGACGACAATCGCGAGGCTTCGCGCTTGAGCGAAGAGATCTCCTCATACGCCTGCTCTCTTTCGCTTGCGTCCGTAGCGCGCGCGGCGAGAAGGGACATCTCGCTCTCGTCACGCAGAGCGGCTTTGAGGCTGTCCAGCGTTTCGCATATTGCGCCGAGACGATTGAACTCGGACAAGACGGACAGATAATACGCCTTGTCCGCCTGCACTTCGGGATATTCCAGCAGTTCCCTCTTCTCCTCGAAGTCCGCCGTCGCCTTTGTCGCGGCGTCAATGATGTCGTCGTAGATATCGAACATGTGTTGAGTATAACATCAAATCATATTATTGTCAAAAGTTGCTTGTAAAACGCAACGTTTTTATGCTTCGCGAGCGCGCTTATGCCAACAATTTGCGGCGGGATGTTGAATTCGGCCGCGCCGTTTGGTATAATTGAAAAAAATCCGCGCGGACGCGCTCAAGGAGGGCAATATGTGTACTGCGGCAACCTACAAGACAAAAGATCACTATTTCGGCAGAAATCTGGATTATGAATATTCCTACAACGAGACGGTCACGGTGACTCCGCGCGAGTATCCGTTTGAATTTCGCCTCGCGGGAAGCGCCCCTTCCCATCCCGCGATGATCGGAATGGCTTTTGTCAAGGACGGCTATCCGCTGTATTACGACGCGACCAACGAGGCGGGATTGAGCGTGGCGGGGCTGAATTTCCCCTTCAACGCCTTCTATCCTCAAAAAGATCCAAACAAAATCAACGTCGCGCCGTTTGAGTTTATCCCATATATCCTCTGCTCTTGCAAAAGCGTCGCCGAGGCGCGCGAGGCGCTCAAAAACGTCAACGTTTTCGACGAAAACTTTTCCGCGGAACTTCCCCACTCCCCTCTGCATTGGATGATCTCCGACGACCAAGAGAGCGTCACGGTCGAGCCTGTGCGCGACGGGCTGAAAATCTATCAAAATCCCGTGGGGATCCTCACAAACAACCCGACTTTCGACTTTCACCTCACAAACCTTTCAAACTATCTCAACCTCACGCGCGAGGAGCCGACCTGCCGCTTTGCCGACGGCTTCGATTTGAAACCGTACAGCCGCGGGATGGGCGCGATCGGGCTTCCTGGGGATCTGTCCTCCGCGTCGCGCTTCGTCAAGGCGACATTCACAAAGCTCAACTCCGTCTCGGGAGACGGCGAGGCGGAGAGTGTCAGTCAATTTTTCCACATCCTCGGCTCCGTCGAACAACAGATGGGATGTTGCCGCGTGGAAAAGGGATTCGAACACACGATCTATTCTTCCTGTTGCAACACGACGAAAGGCATATATTATTACACAACCTACAACTGCAGTCGCGTTGTGGGCATAGATATGCGCCGCGAAAATTTGGACGGAAAAGCGCTCAAATCCTATCCTCTCCTCGAACAGGACGAATTTTTCATCCAGAATTGAACGTGTTTGAAAAATGCAAAAACGACCAAAAAAAGCGCGGCCGTTTTCATATCGCCTAAGATCAAAATCGGATGTTTAAGCGCGCAAAATGCGCAAATAAATTTTTGTTTGGCATTTTCGCCCAAAATCGGGATCATCGGTCCGTAAGGAGGTTGAACAGAAAAAAGGCGGCGCAAGCAAACGATTGCTTGCGTCGCCGATTGGTTTAGTTCAACCCGTTTTGCTTACGCTTTGCCGTGCAGGTGGTCGATAAACTTGTTGTTGATCTGATAGGTGGACGCGGGAGTGAGCGACGCGGTGTTTTTGTAGCCGTACAGCGTCATCTCGTATCCCTTGATCAGATCGATGACAAATCTCGTGTCGTGATCGAGTCCCTCCACATTGTCCGCCAAAGACGGCACATACACCGAGTAGAATCTGTCGTCCTCGAGTGTGATCTGCGAAAAGTTGCGTTCGACTGTCATTGTCGCCGCCACTATACCCGCCGCCATAAATCCGAGGTGGACATATTTTATGCCGTTGTAGGGATAGATCCCTTGCTTGAACGCGGGATGGTTTTCCATCAGTACGCCCGTGGCGGTTCCGATGACCCCGTTGAGAGTTTTGTTGCCCGTGTCAATCAACGTCGCTTTGGACGCATTCTGCCAATTGTAGATGTCCAAAAATCCCGTCTGCTTCAATATATGGCAGCAATTTTTGGGGACAAGCACGTCCTGCACCCACTTGTAGCTCTCCTCGATCGCCTTGTTGGGATCGGGATCGGAAGAGAAGATCGCGGCGCCTTTGTCGTCCTTTGAAAACCTCTCGTAGCTCATATTGATGGCAAGCCCCATTATCGACGAAAACACGCTGTTGTTCATCGTGAGATGCGTGAATCTCAGATACACGTCGTCGTCTACGCGCGCATATGTGTACACCGCGACAGAGGAAATATTTCTGAAAACACATCCGTCCACTGTGGCTTCGGAGTGGCGCAGAGTCAAGGCTCCATAGGAATTTTCCATCACGCAATATTCCACGCGGACGCCTGTGAGGTGAGTCCTGCCGCTCGAACGCGAGATCTCGAGGCAGTAGCCGTTTTTGAAAGTGTCCGAGTCGAGTTTTTCGATCTCCTTGTCGATGTGTCTGAAATATACGTTGCTGACCGTGACGTTGCTTGCGGTCACCTGCGCGAGATAGCTTGAGCTTTCGACAACCTGTTCTTCTTTCGCGGAGATCATATGTCCGTTGCCGTACAGATCGCCGTACAACCTGAAGCAAAGTTGCCCGTCGCCGTCGCCCAAAACTTTTCCCTGTTCCGGCGCGATATCGCACCCCAGAGTTATGGCATAACGCGTTTTGGAGGACTGCGCCGTGCGCAAGAGATATGTGACTCCGTTTGGCGCCGTTGCGATCTCCTCCGTGTTTTCGGGAATGACGTTGCTTTCCGCGTCGGCATATTCCTTTTGATCCGCGCTCGCGCGTATCGCCTGCTCAAACGTGTCCGCTTGCACGCCGAATATCGCGTTTATGTTCACATAACTTGTCGTGTGGGATTGCGCCGTCTCGAAGCGCGGATACCTCGCCGAAACTTTGATTCTCAAAGTCTGTAGACTCTTGCCCTCGAGCGCCTTGGAGTTGAAAACGAGTTTGTTGGGAATATCCTTGTCAAAATTGCCGAATTCGCCGCCTTCCGCGATCTCGAAGATATATCGATCGTAAAATGCGCGGATCGCCTCGTCGGTGGCGTCCTCGGGTTCGTCGTAGATGCGGATGAGCAGGCTGTTCGCCTCTTTGTCGCGATAATGCTCGCCGCCCTCTTCCGCCGTCAAATAGACATATCTGTCCGACGCGAACACGGTTTGCCGCGCAAGCCCCGCCTCGAGAGATTCGTTGGAAGTTTTCAGCCTGAGCGAGGACACCTTTTGCCTCACGTTGACGGTGAACGCCGCGCCGAATCCGTCCGCCTCCGCTCTTATCTCCGCCGAGCCTTCCTTCAATCCGACGACTTTTCCGTCCGCGCTCACTTCGGCGACTTCCTCGTCGCTCGAACTCCACGCAACGGAGAGCGGCCCTTCCTTTGCCGCCGTCGCCGCGCGGCGCGCCGTAAGTTTCAGCCCCGCTTCGCCCACGCCAAGCACATAGCCGCTCTCCATCGAGAACAGCTCGGAGTTGACGATCTCGATCGCCCCTTCTTCGCAAATGGCGACGCGCAAAGTTTTGCCGTTTGCAAAGACAATTGAAGCGCTGTCGCCGACGATCTCAAGCCCGTCCTCGTACATCGAGCATCCCGACAACACGGCGCCGCTCACGCTGTCGCCGTCCACGCCGAGCATTTCAAAAGTATAGCGATCGTCCGCTCTTCTTGCGAGCGTGACGTTGTCTCCGAAAGCGCTTGCGCCCTGGACAACGGTCACCGAATAGGCGTTGCTTAGGACAAACTCGCCGTCCTCGCTGTTATATTTGTCAACCTTGACGGTGATGTTCGCCTTGCCGACGCCGACCGCAGTGACAACGCCGTTTTCGTCCACTGTCGCGACAGAGGCGTCGTCGGACTCGAACTCGAGCTTTGTCACTATGCTGTCCACGGGGACGTAAGACGCGCAGAGTCGCTTGCTCTGCCCTACCGTAAGATCCGCGGAAGCCTTTCCGTCCGGATCCAGCAACGTGGCGCTATGCACAGTGTTGCCCACTATCTCAACGGAGAAGTTGCGCTTGACGGTCTCCGCGCTGACGGACACGTCGAAACTGCAATATGCGAAAATTTTGAACTTGCCCGAAGTGTTGACATCCACCTCTCTGCCGTCCTCGTCAACGAGGATCGCCGCGGGGTGCATCGGCGTAGCGGACGGGTCGTTCAGGCTGTTCTCATATTCCTGCAGATATTCTTCCGAGCATTCCAGATTGCCGAAAGCCCACTCCACGGTATATTGATTCGCTTTTTCGGGTAGCACCAAAACGTCGACGTAATCGTTGAAATCGAACACTGTGTCGTCGTTCACGTCGAGATACAATTTGATATTGCCGACGGCTCGCTCGCTGTCCTTGTAGTTCACGGCGAGGTCCTCGACGGCGATCCACGCTTGCAATTGCAATAAATTTGTGACAAGCGCCACAACAAGCAGGATTATGATCGGGATCAGGATCAAAATCCCTATCAGAACTTTTTTCATACGCCGCCTACCAAAGAATGCGGTTGTAGCGTTTGTCCAACCCTTTGAACAGGGCGGTCACGCTGCCCGCGAGCAACAACAAAGAAAGAACGGTCAGAATGAGATATACGTTGCCCAGATGCCCTTGAGAACAAAGGAGCCAGCCGTTTATGCTTATTGGCAAGAAGTTGCAGACCATCACCACAGTGCCGAAAAGTATCGCCACAAAGAAACCCACCGCCATCGAGGCGGCAACATTCTTGTTTGCGGAGACAAGTTCTCCGTCGCCCGAAACGTTGAATGTGGGCCACTTGATATCTACCGCCATACTGAGGCTTGTCAGACTTATGACCAAAATTTCGCTTATCCCCCAAATGGACGCGGCGTCTATCGCGGTCAGCGCAAAGTCTCCCGCCTCCGTCGTGTAGAAAATGCCCGACACGAGGCAACTGAGCGTCACCGATATCGACGCGACGACGGAGTACAACAAGAATTTCGCGACGATCTGCGTTTTGAAGGAGACGGGCATAACCTTCGTCATATAGAAACATCCGCCCTCCCTCGAAATACACGTGGACGCAAACGACACTGTGACCGTGATGAATATGATGATGACAAGGATCGTGATGCCCGGCATTATCGCGCCGCCCACCGAGTCCGTGCCCATCGTCGCGGCAAG
>CANQZE010000015.1 GCA_947628255.1 uncultured Clostridia bacterium
CGCAGACCTTTCAAACAACCATAACGCCCGTCGAGGATATAAGCGGGCAAAAGAGATTGGGTCTTGTCCTCAAAGAGGATATCGGCGGAGTGGGAACGCTCACTTTCGTCACGCAGGACGGACGCTTCGGAGCGCTCGGTCACTACATTCAGGACGCGGAAACGGGCCTCAGCGCGGAACTCGACAGCGGAAAGATATATCCCACCGAAGTTGAGGGCGTCATCAAAGGAGAGATCGGCAAAGCGGGCGGCTTGCAAGCGGATGTCAACAGGCTCTTTAAGACCCTGGGCGTCATAGACAGAAACGGCTTGATCGGCATCTACGGCGATTATGTCGCCGACCCGACGGGCGAACTTGTCCGCGTCGCTCAAAAGGGAGAGGCGAAGATGGGCGCGGCGAAACTTCTCACCACCGTCGAGGGCAGCGAACCCGAGCTGTTTGACATAGATATCGTAAAGGTGATCTCGCAAAGCGAAGCGGGAGAAAAGGGTATGGTCATCTCCGTGCGCGACAAGCGCTTGCTTGAAAAGACGGGCGGCATAGTGCAGGGGATGAGCGGCAGTCCGATATTGCAAAACGGCGCGCTGATCGGCGCCGTGACCCACGTGTTTGTGCAGGATCCGACGCGAGGCTACGCCGTACACAGCAGGTTTATGCTTGAATACGCTCGCGCCGAAGAGGACAGCTTGGACAAAGCCGCTTGATGCGCGTCGCCGAGACTCGATGGGACGCGCGAGTCAATATTCGCGCAACCTTTCCGCGGCGGTGAGGACAAACTGTTTGTTTGTGGGCTTGCCCTTGTTTTCGTCCAAAGTTTCGCCGAATTCGCGGTACAACACGTCGACGTCGCCCCTCAGCCAAGCGGAGGATATCGCGTTTTGGATGTCCTTCTCAATGGAAGCGACATCGACGTCGAAACGGTCGGACAGCGTCTTGTAGCCGCTGAATTTGAGCGGCAAAATCTGATCGCCGTCAAGCGCGAGTTCGAGCAGGGCGGCGAGCAACTTATAGCCCTTCAGATTGGGCGCGAAGCCGAGAGACAGAAGATATTTTTTTGCTTTCAATTCATTTTCTTTCACAGCAAGAGAATAGCATAGGCGCGGCGCGGACGTTTTGACCTAATTGCGGGGACTTTAAGAATTTTTGCGCGATTTTGTCATAACTCCGTTTTCAAAACAGTACTGTTTAGTATGTCATCTGCGCGTGCAAGGATTTTGAAAAGCGAGATTTCCGACTTTTTCAAGCGCAACGGCAAGGTCGTGGTGAGCGTGCTTGCCGTGTTCGTCGTCGGCATTGTGCTTGGCGTCACGCTTGCGTACAGGGCGGTGGGCGGCGAGTTTGAAAGCGTCGCGCGCGTGGACGCGGATACGGGCGCGGGCAAGATGTTCTTTTTGTCATTGCTTGTGCTGGCTGCGAGTTACGGGCTTATTTTGCTCTCCGGTCTCAACAAAAAGACGGTTTTCATCTGTTGCGTTCCCTTCTTTGTGATCGGCTACCTGCTCGGGAGATTTTCCTGCGCGCTGATATGCAGATATGAGATGTTCGGGTTGCTCAACTTTTTGTTTGTGTATCTTCCCGTGTTCATAATAAGCGTTATTATGCTCGTCATAGCTTCCGCAGTCGTGCTGTCCGCGTCCTGCACGGAATGCAACGGCAAAAACTCTCTCAAGCCGTCGTTTGTCAACTTGCTCAAGCTGTTCGCGCTGAACGCCGCCGCGCTGTTTGCGTTTTACATAATCGCGGGACTTATTGTGGGAGGAGTTATCGTGCCGTCGCTGTTTTGACACCGCGATAACCGTCTGAATGATTTGAGAAAGGGTCAAGATTTGATATTTCGGGAAATTTACCGCGCATAAAATCGCCGTTCGGCGGCACGCTAAGGAAAAAGAACTGTGAGGTTTTTTATGGAAATTTCAAAATCTGAATGCAGATGGACGATCGTCCTTGTCGTCGGGCTGTTTTTGATTTGCGCCGTTCTCGCGTCATTGGGTGCGGGACTCTGCGCGGCGGGCGTGTCGTTTGCGGCGACGGATCTCAAGACCGTAGGCAAGGCGGCATATATGATTGACGCGGCTTCCGGCACCGTCATATATGCGCGCAACGAGAAGGAAAGGCTTCCCATCGCGAGTATGGTCAAAATTATGACCTCGCTTTTGACGCTTGAAGCTGTGGACAGGGGCGAGGCGTCATTTGACGATGTCGTGACTGTCAGCGAGGAGGCCGCGGGTATGGGCGGCTCGCAAGTGTTTTTGGACGCGGGAAGCGAGCATAAACTCGGCGATCTGCTCAAGACCGTGATCGTCGCGTCCGCAAACGACAGTTGCGTCGCTCTTGCCGAACACCTCTCGGGAAGCGTGAGCGCGTTTGTCGCAAATATGAACAAGAGAGCCAAAGAGCTTGGAATGAGGGATACGAACTTCAAAAATTGCACGGGCTTGCCCGCCGCCGAGAGCTTCTCCTGCGCTCGCGACGTTGCCGTGATGTTCGGCGAACTCATCAAGCATCCCGCATACTTCAACTATGCGTGCATATGGATGGAAGATTATATGCATCCGAGCGGCAGGTCCACGTCGATCTCCAACACCAACAAGCTCGTGAGGTTCTACAGGGGCTGCGACGGAGGCAAGACAGGCTATACGAGCGAGGCGAAATTCTGCCTTGCCGCGACCGCAAAGCGCGACGATATGCGCATAATCGCCGTTATGATCGGCGCGCCGTCGTCAAAGGAACGCAACGCCGCGGTCAGCGCGATGTTTGACGAAGCGTTCGGAAATTACACGACAAACGTTTTGCTCAAGGCGGGCGAGCCTCTTGACAGGACGGTGTGCGTCGCGGGCGGCAAAAAAGACAGCCTTTCGCTGAGCGCGGCGAGCGACGTCGCAAAGTTTATGTCGCGCAACGACAGCGCCTCATACGAACTCAGATTCGACTTGCCCGACAGCGTCAAAGCCCCTGTGAAGAGGGGCGATAAGATTGGAAGCGCGTATCTTGTCAAGGACGGCGAGATTTTGAGCGAGACCGATATCGTCGCAAACGAGGACGTAAGAAGGATGAGCTTGTTTGACGCAATAGGCGAGATCGGCCGCCATTGGGGGACCGTAGCGTAAAGGCAAAAACAGTTGTGAAAGTCGCGGCAATTGCCGCGGCTTTTGCTATATTTTTGCGCGCGAAATCGCACTAAGCGCGTTTTTGGCAGGAAGGCAATTTGGCTTTGACTTTTTTTTGACGTTATGCTAAAATTTTAATATCAAACTTTTTGGAGAAAAAATGTCCGCAGAGGAAGAAGATATCAAATTCGGATCCCCGTCGTCCGACTCCGGCGCGCAAGCCGAGAAAAGCGATCCCGCAAGCGTCGAGGGCGACGTCGATTTCAACGTGGAATTCGAGGAAGGCGACCTGCCGTTTGAAAATCCGAAGATCGTCTATCACATCACGGATTTCGACGGTCCGCTCGATCTTCTTTATCAACAGATAAAGGACGCAAAGATCGACATCGAGGACATCTTCATTTCTGACATCACAAGCCAATACGTGCAGATCATCAACAACGCCAAAAAGGAAGAGCTTGACTATGAATATGCGGGCGAGTTTATCGTGATGGCGGCAGAGCTTGTCTATCTCAAATCTCTCCGTTCGCTGCCCAAAGAGGACGAGGAACTGAGCGAGGACGATCCCGCCTATGAGAGACAGCTGTTTATCAACAAACTCAAAGAGTACGCGCTTTTGAAAGAGCAGAGCGAAAAACTGCGCGAGATTGAGACCATCAATCGCTTTTACAGGAATCCCACATATACGGACAAGGATTATCGCGTGGCGCTTGTCAACTTTTCGCTTCCCAAACTTGTCGAAGCGTTTGCGAAGGTTTTGGCGTCGATGGAGAGGCGCGGGCAGGAAGTCATTCCAAAAAAAGTCGTCAAGGACAGATTTTCGGTACACGACCAGATGGAGTATATCCGCTCGGTCATCGCCGAGAGGCTGGAGATGGAATTTACGGAACTTTTCGAACCCGATTATGACAGAGCGGACATAGTCACGACATTTCTCGCGACGCTGGAGCTTGTCAAATACGGCGTCATCGGAGTCACGCAGGAGGAGACCTTCGGCGTCATAATGTTGCACGCGCTCGACGGCGCCGCCGACACGGTCATAAATTTCGAGGAGGGAGAGGATGGAAAATATTGAGAATGTCGTCGAGGCGATTATTTTTTCGAGCGGAAGCGCGATCGCCAAAGCGGATATCATCGACAAAGTGCCTGAATTGACTCATCAAAAACTCAATTCTATCATCAAAAATCTGCTCAAACGCTATGGCGGCGACAACGGCATAGTTTTGCTGGAGTTCAACGGCAAAGTGCAATTCAGCTCCAATCCCGCCTACGGAGACGTCGTTGCGGACGTCCTCACGCCGCTCAAGGAGAAGGAACTCACGCGCACTCTGCTCGAAGTGCTTTCGACCGTCGCCTACAAACAGCCCATCACAAGGCTGGAGATCGACGATATGCGCGGCGGCACAAACTCGGAGTACGCGCTCTCGGGATTGCTCAAGGCGGGGCTCGTGCAGGCGGTCGGAAGGAAGGATACCGTGGGCAGACCTCTGCTTTACGGCACAACGGACGAGTTTTTGAAAAAATTTCAACTCACCGATCTCACCGATCTGCCCGATTATTCCGAGGTGCTTGAAAAACTTATGCTCATCAACGCGCCGATCTCCGACAGCCTTTTCCACAATCGCTCCATAGAGGACGGCGAGGAAGAGAAACTTGATGAAGCGCTCGAAGAGGCGGCGAGCGACAGCGTAAACGACGCTCCCGAAGAAGATTTCTTTGACGATGACGACGAGATTCCCGATTTCCTTGTCGGCGAGGATATAGAGACATACGAGTGATCTGAAAATTCGCCGCGCTTTTGCGACAAACGACAATTTTCGATTTGTTTTTGCGATCGGCGTCCAAACGGGCGCCGATCTTTGATATATTCTGAAATTCCGCACAAAATATGGCTATGGGAGTAGAAATCGCGCTCATTTGTCTTGAATTTGCGATAGTGTTGGCGTTTGCTCCGCTCAAAATTTCGATATGCGGACACATCTCGCTTGCGCGACTCTCATTACAGTTGGACGCAAGAGTGTTTTCGCTGAGAGCGTTGAGGCTGAGGGCGAGGGTGAAGGACGGCAAACTTGTATGCACTCTGAACGGCAAAAAGCCGCCCAAGCGCAGGATGGATGCGAAAAGACTCAAAAAGCTCCCGAAAAATATCGACGAATGCGCCGTCATCGTGAAAGGCAGGACTCTGATGAAGATAGGAGGGGAAGAGGCGATGTCCTCGGCTATAGCCAGCGGCGCGATAATGTCGGCGATCGCGCCCATCGATCAAGGCGGAGCGGTGTATATGAGCGCAAACGAGAGCTTCGAGGTCGATATCGAGCTCAAAACAAAACTTAATTTGCTTCAGGCGCTGTACATTGCGCTCTGAGGCGGAGGTGTTTATGCAACTTGATGAAATGTTGAAGCGCACCGTCGAGTGCGTCAAAAGCGCCGTAGAAGGCGACGAGATCGTGGGCAAACCAATATTTACGTCGGACGGCAGCGTGATCATTCCCGTGAGTAAGCTGAGTTACGGATTTGTCTCGGGAGGCGGAGAGTACGGCGACGTCGCTCAGGGCAGGTTGCCGTATGCGGGCGCGTCCGGCGGAGGAGCGACTGTGACGCCGCTCGGATTTTTGATCTGCGGCAGGGAAAAGCGATTCATCTCTCTGGACGGCAATTATCCGGAGAGCAAGTGGACAGAACTTTTGCGCGCGGCGATAAAGTCAATGAAAAAGGAGGATTGAATGAAAAATTCAAACGGAAAGAGTTTTTTGGTGGTGATCGCGTTTTTGGCGATATCGCTCCTTGCCGCAAACGCCTTTATTTTGAACGCGGATCCCAACGTAAATTTTGAGCCTCATATTGTAAAAACTATTCTAAAAAATCAAAAAATTGAGAATACACAATCGAAAATCGGCGATGAAGATGCCGATAATGACGAAGTAGACAAGGATTTGGAAACACTTGAAGAGGACGCCGAGCGCAAGGATGAATTGTCAAAGAAGGCAACTTCAGCAAGCGTAGCGACAGTTGAAAAAGGATCGTCCGGAAAGGTGCTGATCGAGCAATCCACAAAGCGCGTGTTGTTTGAGCAGAACGCTCGCAAAAAATGTTATCCCGCCAGCACGACCAAGGTCCTCACCGCGTATGTCGTCCTCAAAAATCTGCCTTTGGATCATATTGTCACAGTGCCTAAGCAGGCGGCAGGGGTGGAAGGATCCTCGATCTATCTCAAAGAGGGAGATCAGGCGACCGTGGAAGACCTGCTGTATGGGCTTATGCTTCGCAGCGGCAACGACGCCGCGACCGCGCTTGCAATCGAAGTCGCGGGGAGCGTGGAGGCGTTTGCGGATATGATGAACAAAGAGGCGCAAGCGCTCGGAGCGACGGACTCTCACTTTGTCAATCCTCACGGTTTGCACGACGACGCGCACTACACGACGGCGTACGATCTCGCGCTTATCACCGCCGCGGCTTACGAACTGGACGATTTCAGAAAGATAGTCTCCACGACGATCAGAAGGATTGAGATCGACGGCGAAACGACCGTCATTGGCAACAAAAACAAATTGCTCAAAATGTACGACGGCGCGAACGGCGTCAAGACGGGCTACACCAAGAAGAGCGGAAGATGCCTCGTCGGCGGCGCGAAACGCGACGATATGCAACTTATCAGCGTGGTTTTGAACTGCCCCGATA
This sequence comes from uncultured Clostridia bacterium, assembly GCA_947628255.1. Classification (GTDB taxonomy): domain Bacteria; phylum Bacillota; class Clostridia; order Christensenellales; family CAG-917; genus CAG-475. The sequence goes on from CANQZE010000015.1 coordinate 6,786, forward strand.
TGTGGAACGACACCGAAAAGATGTTCGATTTCGGCTTTGAAAATTTCCGTATGGTGCCGCTTGACAGCGCGCTTTTGACCTATGGCGAGGGCAAAAAGCGAGTCGAAGTGGTCGCTCCGTACAGCGTGACGAGCGATTGGCAGGACATATTCTATCCTCTCGGCAAGGACGAATATCTCGAAGTGAGAGCGGCCTGACGGCGATCGCGCGCTTTTCTCAAGTCAAAATCTTTTGATTTCACAAGAAAAATTTTTATCCCGCGGCGCGTCCGCGGGATATTTTAATGCGTCAAAGGCAAAATCCGCTTGCTAAATAAGTTTTTATCAAGTATACTCATTGTATATTGATTTGATAGCGGCGTCGCCGCTTGGAGTGATATGAGAATAAACAAATATCTTGCGGAATGCGGCGTAGCTTCCCGCAGGAAGGCGGAAGAACTTATACTTGCGGGCAGAGTGAGCGTCAACAAAAAAGTCGTCAGAGAGTTGGCGACCGACATAGACTGCCAAAACGACATCGTGTATTTGGACGGGAAAAAGGTCGTGCGCGTCACGCATTACGACTATATTATGCTCAACAAGCCGAAGGGCTGCGTGACGTCGATGGACGACGCCGCGGACAACAAGAGCGGTATCCCCTCAAAGATTTCAGAGGATATCTCCTCCGACAGAGCCGCTCTCCAAAAGCAACAGACGGAGCAAAAGCCCGCTCATTCGGACAGGAAACGTCGCACCGTTATGGACTATCTGGGCGAAAAGTGGAAGGGCAAGAGGCTTTTCCCGGTCGGTAGATTGGACTATGACAGCGAAGGGCTGTTGTTGCTCACAAACGACGGAGATCTCACCTACAAGCTCACGCACCCGTCGTCCGAGATATCAAAAACGTACGTCGTGCGCATAGACGGCGACATCTCGGAGAGCGATCTCGCGACGCTCAGAAAGGGCGTCACCGTAGACGGCGTCAAATACGGAAAATGCAAAGTGAAAGTCACGGGAGTCGAAGAGGGCAGCACTCGCCTCGAAGTCGTGATTTTCGAGGGCAAAAACAGGGAGATCCGCCGAATGTTCGAGGCGGTGGAGAAAAACGTGACGTTTTTGAAACGCGTCGCAATAGGCGATCTGAGGCTCGGCGGGCTTGCGCGAGGCGGATCGAGAGAATTGAGCGAGAACGAGGTCGCATATCTAGAAAACCTGTGCGGACTCGAGCGGAAATAACGTAAGGTACGGAATATCATTTTTTCGATAGGCGAGACTATGAACATACTTTTGACCAATGACGACGGATATTTTGCCAAGGGACTCAGAGAGCTTGCTTCGGCGCTTTCAAAATCTCACAACGTCATCGTATGCGCTCCGTCCTCGGAATGCTCGGGAAGCGCTCATATGGTGCATTTTTTTGGCGGAATAAGTTTCAAAAAGGTGGAGACGCCCGACGGCGTTCCCACATATTCCGTTGACGGGACTCCTTCCGATTGCGTCATTTTCGCAGTCCGCCATCTCTTCAAAGACGTCAGATTTGACGCTGTGATAAGCGGCATAAACAACGTTCTCAACATAGGTTCGGATTTCATATATTCTGGGACGGTGGGCGCCGCGCAGGAAGGCACTTTCCAACAGATACCGTCGATAGCCGTATCCTTGCGCACAAAGGGCAGCGACGACTATTCGTTCGCTTCCGAGTTTGTGGCGAACAACCTTGATAAGTTGCTCGCACTTGCAAAGGGCGACGTCACGCTCAACGTCAACATCCCATCCGTCAAGAGGGAGGATATCCTCGGCGTGAAGGCGGCGCACATCGTGTTCAGACCCTACGACGAGGCGTTTGTTTCGCGGATAGAGGACGGAAAAGAGATATTCTCGATCGAGGGGAAACCTCTTCCCGACGCGCTTGCGGACAAGGCGGGAGACTGCTATCTCGCGAAGAACGGCTACATAACGCTCACTCCCGTCAAGCTCATTCCTAACGACTTTGACGCGCTTGCAAGATGCAGGACGGCGGAGGATAGTCTATGGAGGTAGGCGTTGTCGGCGGTGGCGCATCGGGGATGTTCGCCGCGTTGATATTGGCTAGAGGCGGCGTGAAGGTCGAGCTTTTCGAAGGCAATGAGAAGCTGGGCAAAAAGCTGTACATCACGGGTAAAGGCCGTTGCAATCTTATGAACGATTGCGACGTGGCGACGTTTTTTGACAACGTCGTGAACGGCGCGAAGTTTTTGAGATCCGCCATATACACGCTCCCTCCCTCGCAGACAATGGAGTTTTTTGAGGAACTGGGATTGCCTCTGACCGTCGAGAGGGGAAACAGAGTGTTTCCGACCTCGGGGAAGTCGTCCGACGTCATCCGCGCGCTGTCGGACGAGCTTAGCAGGCTGAAAGTGACGATACGCCTCGGCGCTCGCGTTTCGGACGTCGCAAAGCGCGGAGATAAATTCGAAATTACCGCGAACGGCGAAAAGCATATGTTTGACGCCGTCGTGATTGCAACGGGAGGCAAAAGTTATCCGTCCACGGGAAGCACCGGCGACGGTTACAAATTTGCGAAGGCATTCGGACACAACGTCATAGAGCCTCGGCCCGCGCTTGTCGCGCTCGAGACTGTCGACGACGTCTCTTTTCTTGAAGGGCTGTCCCTCAAAAACGTGCGCCTGAGCGCATTTTGTTCGGCAAAAGAACTCGCGAGCGAGTTTGGCGAGATGCTTTTTACATCGAAGGGCATATCGGGACCCATAGCGTTGAGCGTCTCCTCGTATATCGCGCGAAGCGATTCGATCCGCCTCTCTCTTGACCTCAAACCCGCGCTGGACAGAGCCACTCTCGACGCGAGATTGCTCAGAGAATTTTCCGCCGCGCAAAATCAAGACGTCAAGAACGTTATGCGTGCGCTGTTACCCGAAAGATTGATAGGTTTTGTCCTCGATAGGGCGGGAGTGAGAGGAAACACAAAGGTCAACGCTCTTCTCAAGGAAGAGAGGGCAAGCATAATCGACGCGCTGAAAGGACTTGAATTGAAGGTGAAACGCGCGGCTCCGTTTTCGGAAGCGGTGATAACGTCGGGCGGCGTGGACGTGAGCGAACTCTTTCCCTCGGGGGAGAGCAGACTTGCAAGCGGATTGTTTTTTGTAGGAGAGACGACGGACGTGGACGCATTGACGGGCGGATTCAATCTGCAGATCGCGTGGTCGACGGCGTATCTCGCCGCAACAACGCTGCTCAAAAGATCGTGACGGCAAAACGCGACTCCGCGCAAACTACGTGAAATAATAATTTTAGTGATTCTAAACGAGCATAAGCTCGGAAGGAGATAATATGATAAACATTGCAATCGACGGTCCGGCGGGCGCCGGCAAAAGCACTGTCGCAAAGGCGGTCGCAAAACAGATGGGGCTCACCTATCTTGACACGGGCGCTATGTACCGCGCGACCGCATACACGGCGCTTCAAGCGGGGATCGATGTCTCCGACGCGGAAAAAGTCGAGCCGATGCTCGCCGATATGAAGATGGATATCGTCTTTGAGCAGGGCGCGCAGCAGATCTATGTCAACGGCGTGAACACCACTCCGTATCTTCGCGAACACTATATGTCCAAGGCGGCGAGCGATATTTCCGCTCTGCCTTGCGTGAGATACAAGATGGTGGATCTGCAGCGTGAATTTGCTTCCTCTCGCGACGTCGTGCTGGACGGCAGAGATATCGGCACGTTTGTGCTTCCCGACGCCAATTGCAAAATTTTTATGACGGCGACAGCCGAGGAAAGAGCAAACCGACGCTATCTCGAGCTGACCGAGAAGGGTCAGAGCGTGGATCGCGACGCGCTCCTTGCGGATATCGTCAAGCGGGATTACAACGATTCGCACAGAGAGGTCGCTCCTCTCAAGCAAGCCGACGACGCGATATTGCTCGACACGACGGATATGAGTATCCAAGAGGTGGTCGACAAAGTCATCTCGATCGTAGAAGATAAGCTGAAAGAGGAGACTCCCTCGTCCGCCGACAGCTCTCAGGCGGAAAAAAAAACGCAATCTGAGAGTGTAGAGCAGGTTAGACCGCTGACCCGCAAGGAAAGAAAAGCCGAAGCGCGCGTCAAAAAACGCTACAAACTTGAGCAAAAATTTGGGTTCTATAGATTTTTGCGCGTGTTTTTGCATCCGTTGCAGGCGTTGCTTTGGCCCACGAAGCTCATCGGGCTGGAAAACGCGGAAGCGGTAGCGGGAAGAAACGCCATATTCACTTGCAATCACTATAGCAAAGTCGACACGTTTTTGCCGTGCTTCGCGATATTCAAGAGGGAAGCGCATATTCTCGCGAAAGCCGAACTTTTCGAAAACGCTTTCGGCGGTTGGTTTTTGCACAAGATGGGCGCAATTCCCGTGAGGCGCGGGCAGGCGGACATCGACAGCGTGAAATGCGTCCTCAAAGTCCTCAAGGACGGCGGACAACTTATGATCTTCCCCGAAGGGACTCGCAACAAGGAAGGCACGCAGGATATGGCGGAATTCAAGAGCGGAACGGCGCGTTTTGCGATCAAAACGAAGTCGCCCGTCGTCCCAATGCTGTATTACGCTCCGCCAAAGCTCTTCAAGCGCAACTATTTGTATATCGGAAAGCCGTTCGAACTCGACGAATTTTACGGGGATCGCTCGCACGACGCTATGGAGAGGGCGACGGATATTGTAAGGCAAAAAATGGACGAAGTCAGAGAACTTGTCAACGCATACGTTGCTCAAAAGAATCAAAAAAAGCGTAAGGGCGGTGAAAAATGAAAGTTTACGTTGCAGAGGGCGCGGGTTTTTGCAAAGGCGTGAGCAGGGCTGTCGAGGAGGCTTTGAAACTCGCCGAAAAATACGGAAAAGTGTACACGCTCGGCGCCCTCGTACACAACGAAAATGTCACACAATATCTGGCATCTAAAGGCGTAGTTTGCCTTCAGGAGAGCGATTGGGATTCTCTTGAGAGCGGGGCAAAGGCTCTCATCCGCGCACACGGGATCACAAAGCAAGCGGAACAGGCTTTGAGACAGAAAGGCGTCGAATTGTTTGACGCGACTTGTCCCGTTGTGAAGCGCAATCGCCGTCTTGCCTCTGAAAGAGCGGAAGCGGGCGACGACGTCATCATCATCGGCGACGAGAAACACGACGAGGTTGTCGGACTCAGAAGTTATGCGGGCGAAAACTGCGTCGTGTGCGACAGCTCGCAAATGCCCAATATACGCGAAAAAAACACGTCGATACTCTTCCAAACCACCGTTCTAAGGCAAAATTTCAAAAAAATTGAGGATTTTGCAAAGAATTTTCAAAAAAATCATCACAATTTAGTTGAGATTTTCAACACTATTTGTTATACTACAGAGGCAAAGCAGGTTGAGGCGCGCGCACTCGCGGCAAAAACGCAGGCGGTCATTGTCCTCGGAAGCCACTCAAGCGCCAATACGCGCAGGCTGTACGAGGTGGCAAAAGAATGCAATCCAAACACGATCTTTGCGACGGACGCCGCGGACGCGAGCTTGCAAATCAGCAAAATAAAGGATTTTGAAAGTGTATCTATCGTTGCAGGAGCGTCAACTCCGCCATGGTTGATACGGGAGGTAACAAAACTTATGAGTGAAACTCAGACCCAAGAAACTGAAGTGACCAAAGAAGCAACACTTCAAGAGCAAACACAAGCGCCTGCATCTCAGCAGAACGAAGAGCCAACCACTATGGATGAGCTTATGAAATCCACCCACAACGGCGGCTATACCGAGTATAGACCCGGCAAGAGAGTGAAAGGCACGGTTATCAGCGCCGGAGAAGACGGGATAGTCGTCAACATCGGCGGCAAGAACGACGGCTTTATCGACAAGACCGAAGCGTCGATCGACGGCAATTACAATCCTGCCGATTTCAAGAGCGGCGACGAGATCCAAGTCATCATCCTCTCCTCTAAGGGCGGACAAGTCCAATGCAGCAAGAAGCAGGTCGACGTCATCCTCCAAGAGGAAGCCGAAGCGGAAAAGGCATTGAGCGCAGGCGAGTTTTCACTTAAACTTACAGAGGTCGTCAAGGGCGGTCTGAGAGGAAAGCTCGGCAGATACACGATCTTTGTCCCCGCCAGCCAGATCAGAATGGGCTATGTCAGCAACCTTGAGGAATACAAGGATAAGACTTTGCGTCTTGTGCTTATGCCTCCCAAGGAAAAGGCGGCTCCCGAAGGCGAACAACCTCAAGAGGGCGAGGCTCAGGAAGAGAAACCCCAAAAGAGATCGAGATATCTCTTTGCTTCTCACCGTCTCCTGCTCGAGAAGGAAAAGAAGGAAAAAGAGGATACTTTCTGGAACAGCATCCACGTCAACGACATCATCACAGGTAAGGTCAAGAGATTCACGCAGTTCGGCGCGTTTGTCAGCGTGAAAGGCTTTGATTGCCTCGCGCATATCTCCGAACTCAGCTGGAACAAAATCACGGATCCGTCCACAGTGCTTACGATCGGCGAGAGCTATGACTTTGTCGTGCTCAAGCTCGACAGAGAGACGGGCAGGATCTCGCTCGGATACAAACAACTGCAACCCAAGCCCTATGAAGTCGCCAAGGAGAAATATCCTGTCGGCACCATAATCAAGGGCAAGGTGGAGCGCATCTTCTCCTACGGCGCGTTCATCTCCATCGCGGACGGCGTGGACGGACTTGTTCATGTGTCTCAAATCTCCCACAATTGGGTCAAGGACGCAAACGAAGTGCTGAAGGTCGGTCAAGAGGTCGAGGCAAAGATCATCAGCTTCGACGACAACCGCATCACGCTCTCAATCAAAGAAGTTCTGCCCGAACCCGAGCAGACCGAACAACCCGCCGAAGAGCATGAGGCAACCGAGGAAGAAAAGGCGGCGCGTCGCTCAGAGCGTGCAAAGAAGTTCGAAAAGAGAGCCGAGGGCGGTGAAAAGAAAGAGCGTAAGCCCAAAAAGGAATCCTCCAACGAGCCTAAAGAGTGGGTGTCTGGCAGCGGCTCCGCTTCGCTCGGAGACCTCATTCAAGGACTTGATATCCAGTTTGAAGGCGAGGAGAACAAGTAAGTCGTTTTTTGAAAATCAAACATCTATTCGATTGGACGTCCGCAAAAGCGGACGTCCTTTTGTAATTAAGTTCTCAAGTTATCATATCAGAAAAATCTCTTTGTAGCATAATGTGAGAATTTTTTTTCATATTAGAAAAATAGCGGAGGGGAGAGAGTTTACTCTCGGGAACGGAGCGTCAGACGCAACAAAGGCGCAAGCGAAGCGCAGCGACTTGGGGTTGCGTGGAGAATAGCGGCTCCCCAACAAAAAAATCTGTCAGCGACAGATTTTTTTGGCAGGGGAGACGCGATTCGAACACGCAACCGACGGTTTTGGAGACCGTTGCTCTACCGTTGAGCCACTCCCCTAGATTCATTTGCTAAGTTATTATATCAAGCGCGTGAGGATAAGTCAAACACTTTTGGATTTTTTGGAAGCAGATAATAGATTTTGTTTATGTCGGCGCTTTCAACTTGCAAAAATAATTACATATGGTATAATGTGCGTATGGCGACAAAAAAACTTGTGGAAATTTATACAGACGGCGCGTGTTCGGGCAATCCCGGCGCGGGCGGCTGGGCAGCGGTCTTGCTGTACGGCAAGCATAGGAAGGAGATCAGCGGCGCAGCCGAGGACACAACGAACAATCGGATGGAGCTTACGGCAATCATCGAAGGGCTGAGACAGCTCAAAGAGCCGTGCAAAGTCACGTTGTATAGCGACAGCTCCTATTCGGTTGATCCTTTCCTCAAAAATTGGATCGAGGGGTGGATGTTGCGCGGATGGCGTACCGCTGCAAAGGACGAGGTGAAAAACGTCGACCTATGGCAACAACTTGTCAATCTCACGCGTCTGCACGAAGTGACTTTTGTCAAAGTGAAAGGGCATTCCGACAACGAGCTGAACAATCGTTGCGATCTGCTAGCGCGCACCGCCATAAAAGAGCTTCAAAAAACATTGCCTCAACAGCCTGCGGGAAGCGTTGTCCCCATCACGCCGATACCTGACGATATTTGATTTTTCCCAAAGCTTTACACAATTTTTGGGACCTCAAAATAGGACGGGGAAGCTCGACCGATAAGCGGCATAACAAATTTGTTGCAACTTTCTTGTCAATGTCGAGATGGAATGAGTTTTTTATTTATTGAAGTTGACTTGGGCGCCGATTTATTCTTCTTCGTAATAATATGAGTAGTCGATGCCTTTCATAAACAGCTCGCGGTCATTGATTCTGTCGGTCAAGGCGCCTTCGATAAGTTTGAAAATGTCCGTTGCGTCGACGGGGCTTTGTCGCATTGCGTCAAGATAAGCGCGCTTGTCGATATTACTCCAATCGACGCATTTGCACAAGTTTTTCTTCAAAATAGCGCAAGAAAGAACCCTTTTTCTGAGCGCGAGCGTACATAGACGTACGTGACGATTTACCCCAAAAAATCACTACGCAATTTTTTTGGGACCCCATAAGAAAAAGGGTTCTGACAAAGCTATTCGCCAAATTGTGCGTTTTTTAGGCGATGTGGTATTTGTGCGTGCGATACAACAACCAATAAAATACCGAACTCAAGGGCAGGTTGAAGAGTATCACGGCGGGAATGATGATGGACATAATGATGAGATCCATATCATAGATGCTTGCGCCAAGCGCAAAGAATCCTATCAAAATGCACACGACGGTCAGCTCGATGAAGAGCATACTTCGGTTGAGAATGGACAACTTGAAGCTGAAATTCGCCCGCGTACGTCTGCCGGGATTGAGCAGGTACATCAATGTCGGAATAAGGCAGAGGACTGCGCCGACAAGTATGACGGGAATGAAATATTTGTAGCTTATGCGCTGATACAGCGAGACCCACGCTACAGCCATTTCAAACATAAACACAAGCAACACGATGAGGAAAGTGTCGCGGTTTATGCGATTTGCCTGCAGAAAGTTGAAAGTGTAATATTCAGAAGTGTTGCCTCTGTCATAGGGACGCACGGTGTAACCTTTTGTGTACAGACGGGTCTTGATGTCGCCGTCCTGCTTTTGAGAGTCCGTTGTCGCGGGCGGTTCAGCGGCAGGCTGATCTGATATCGAATAGAAAAACTCGCGATAATTGACGTCGTCCTTTTCATAATCGAATGCCTCTTCCTGTCTGTTGATGACGGCGGAAGGCTCTTTGGGGACAGGCTCCGCATAACTTGCGGCGGCTTGCTCCGCCTCGATCTGCTTTGAGCGCTCGTCCATACGGCGGAAAATCTCCTCAAGGGAAGGGCGAGCAGGTTCTTGCCTGTATTCGGGCTCTTCCTGCGCGTAGGCGGAAGAGACGTACACGGGAGTGGCGTCCGCAGTCTCGGTGTATTCCGATTGAGCTTCGAGCTTGGCAAAGAGATCCTCAACCGTCTCGGTGGGTTGCATTTGCTCCTCGCGGCGACGGGCTTCCTCCTCTTCGCGCGCTCTGCGCTCTTCCTCGAGGCGCTGTGCTTCCTCTTCGACGCGTTTTTGCTGTTCATCTTCAATTGCCCTAAGTGCGTCGAGGGCGGCGACGCGTTCCTCTTCGGAGCGCGAGAGTTGCTCCTGCATCGACTTCAATTCTTCATTTTGTCTGAGGATCTCATCGTTGACCGCCTTCAGTTCATCGTCTTTCTTTTTGAGTTCCTCATCGGCTTGTTCAAGTCTGATCGCGGTCAATTTTGCCGCCTCGTCCTCTTGCTCGGCAAGTTTGGAAAGCTGAGCGGCTTCTTCCTCGGAGAGGCGATTGCCATATCTGTCGAGATATACGGGTTTTTCAACCTCCACAGTTCTCTCAT
>CANQZE010000016.1 GCA_947628255.1 uncultured Clostridia bacterium
AACGGGAATTGGGATGCGCGCCCTTTATACCTTGAGCCTGTTGCTCCTCGCCCCACGGCTGTCCTTGCCAATCGATGGCGTGCTTGGGGGGATTTTTGTCGAGGCCTTCCCACCACACGGTGTTGTTCTCGAGATTGTGGCACACGTTGGTGAAGATGGTGTTCTTTCTTGTGGAAGCGAGCGTGTTGGGATTGGACTTGACGTTTGTGCCGGGCGCGACTCCGAAGAAGCCGTTCTCGGGGTTGATGGCGTAAAGCCTGCCGTCTTTGCCGATCCTGATCCAAGCGATGTCGTCGCCGACGGTGTTGATCTTGTTGCCCTTCTTTGCGAACTCTTCGGGCGGGATGAGCATTGCGAGGTTGGTCTTGCCGCAGGCAGACGGGAAAGCCGCCGCGATGTACTTCGTCTCGCCGTTTGGCTTTTCGAGGCCGAGGATGAGCATATGCTCCGCCATCCAGCCCTCGTGCCAGCCCTGATAGGACGCTATGCGCAGAGCGAAGCACTTCTTGCCGAGCAGGACGTTTCCGCCGTACGCCGAGTTGACCGACATAATTGTGTTGTCCTCGGGGAATTGGCAGATGTAGCGCTTTTCGGGATCGACGTCCGCTTTGGAGTGCAGTCCGCGCACGAAATCGTCGCTTGTGCCGAGTTGATCAAGCACCTTTTGCCCGACGCGCGTCATTATCGCCATATTGAGCACGACATAGATGGAGTCGGTCAGCTCGATGCCGATCTTGGAGAACGGCGAACCGACGGCGCCCATAGAATAGGGAATGACATACATCGTGCGGCCCTTCATAGCTCCGCGATAGATGTCGCGCAAGATCTTGTACGCCTCGTCCTTTTGGATCCAGTTGTTGGTGGGGCCTGCAGTCTCCTGCTTTTCGGTGCAGATGAAAGTGCGACCTTCAACGCGAGCGACGTCGTTGGGAAGAGTGCGGTGCAAATAGCAACCGGGGAGAAGCTTCTCGTTGAGTTTGATCATCTCGCCTGTGGCGACCGCTTCGGCGCGCAACGCTTCAAGTTGCTCCTCGCTGCCGTCGATGAGAACGACCTTGTCGGGCTGACAAAGCTCGACGCTGTCTTGCACAAAGCTCTCTACGCCTTTGCTGAGAAATTTCATATTTGGGATCCTCCTAAAAAATTACATCGATCATTAGCGGCGTGACATAAGGATATATCACGATATATTCTTATTTTTCAAGCCTGAAAAATGATACATCAAATGGGGGCGGGTTGTCAATAGAAATCAAAAAAACCAAAGGAAGATTGTGCCGATGATTAAAATGGGGGATGGCAAAATTTGGGGGATTGACAACCGCATATATGTGCTGTAATATAATAATGTGTATGTGCGCCATACGTGCGCGCGTATGCGAGAAAATTGTGAATCAACGGCGGGTTTTCTCAAGCGGGTTTTCTCAAACGGCGCTTGACGGAGGCTCCCGAATATGGGTGGAAAATATGAGAGCAAAAAATGTGACCGGGACAAAGACCAATGTGATCTCAGGCAAGGCAAGGAAAAAACTTTCCGCTGTGAGGTTGATGGCGATAGGGCTGTGCTTTATCACGGTATTCGCGTTGACTTTGGCGTTTGGCAGCGGGCTGATTGGTACTCCCGATTTGGAGGGGAGGGTCGCTGAGGCCGCAGCCTGGGACACAACAGTGTCAGATGAGAATGCTTGGCAGTCCCGCCCGTTCTTTGGAGATGATGGGGACTCGGATTTTTCGCCATCGAAGTTCAAGCCGACGGTTTCGGACAATGTGCTTTCACTCACAAAAACAGAGACTTTCAATAATCTTGTAGTCAGCCAGAGCAATCAAAACGTACATAGAGACACAGGCGGGGAAAGCTTGTCATCGGACTATTACGGACACGTAGCAGGGGATGGCGACGCCGGTTCAAATTTAGAAAATCCCTGGTGGCAAGCAGGTAATGAAAGCCATCTGAATTCCGCGAAGATTGCAGTCGGCTTCTATTATCAAATACCGAGATATATTTCCAGCACATTTAATATTTTCAATAGCGTCACGCTAACGGTCAATTTTACGAAAGTTACAAGTCAAGATATGAGTAGTTGCGACGTGGTGGTGAAACCAAAGTCGTCATCTTCTATGGCGGCGGGGACGGAAGTGCTTAGTGCCGAGACGCAATATAAGCATACCGCACTCAATGGTAAAAGCCAATCCGTGAGTGTAACGATATCAAAATCGGACAGATATCTTTTGATTGGTATCGGCGGAACTATGAACAGCCACAGTGTGTTCAATCAAACTTCATCTTATGTAATACTTGAAGGAATGACCATAGATGTGAAAATCACATCAACCGGAGATGGAGTCACTGCTGCGTCGACAGCGGCATTTGACGACGGTGCGGCGCCCGTTTGGGGTAAGAATTGGAATTATTCCGCCCAGTCTACCGGGGATTTTACCACGCCATACAGACCGTCGAAGGATTCCGACGGAAGCGGAGCCGACGCGTGGCCGATTTTTGACAATCGTATCGATAAGAAATATTATGCGTCGGACGACGATTCGAAGGGGACTTATCTGTCCTATCAAGGCACGCCGCTGGACGGTGGCGCACGCAAAGGCGATCAATCCTACTACAAACATACTCAGCTGACGGTGGTGGACGCGTATAACTATTCCGGCGGCGACATAGCGTTTACGTTTGATTCAATGTACAACGATTGGACCAATGCAAGAAACGCTATTGGGTTGAGCAAACAATTGTTGGACTCTTCAAGACCAACTACAATCACAGATCTTAAGTGGACAAACGGCAAATATGATTATACAGCGGGCATAAAAAACATACAAATATCTGTTGAAACAGACGAAAGCAGCCGCGTCGGAGTGGGGGCGAGCAGCACACCCATAATCATATCTACAACGATAGCGGGAACCAGAACAAGCTTTTTGACGGTGACTGTCTCCGGTGCATCAAGACAAGTCGGATATGTGGAAGCGACTCCGCGTGATACCCGTCGCAGTTGTTACACCCTCGATATCTATATGTATGACAACGCGACGCTGGAGATCACGGCTACGGACTTAGGAGATCACGAATCTGCCGAAAAGACTTTGCAATACGGCGGCATCGATCCGACGGGTCCCAACGAGCTTACTTTGATCGACGATGACGAAGAAGGATATTTCTCGACCGCCAATAATGATAATGTGTGGTTGCACGAAAAGAGAGTGTTCTTCACGCTCGGATCAACAAATGACTATATTAACGCGCCCAACTTCTTCTTTATCGACGTGGTGAACAAGAATAATAATGACAATACACCTCCTGCGGAAATAGACGCAAGCAGTTGGAGTGCTTTTTCAGGGAACTCAAAGACAGAAAATTGGCCTGTGCGGGCGTATATTACCGCAGACGACGCGGAAGAAGGCGCGTCGCTCAGCTACAATTTCGAGACAGGTCTGTTTGGCGGAGAAGTGGCCTCTGCAGACGACAATTCCAACTCAAAAAGAAAAGGCATAGGGAAATATGTTTTCCGCGTTTATGCCTTCGATCTTGCGGGGAATGTCCTCACCACTACAGAAGGAAAGAACTATAAAGATTTTTACATAAATGTCGACTATGAAAAGCCGATGTATGATGCGGTCATCTTAGACGGAGAAAATGAGATAGGCCCCGGGAAAAACGGAACGTGGGCGACGTCGGAATCCGTCGTCATCAGACTCAATCCGCAAACAAACGAATCGGGCAATACGGTCGTATTTTTCAACGGAGCAAGTCAAAACAGAAAATGTTTCTCTTTTGATAAGAATTTTTCCAGTTTATCTTCGCCGAATATGGTTTCGGGAGATACTTTGAGGTTTACGAATCTCGAATCGGATCACAATACGCGAGTTAAGTTTGATTTGATCGTAACTGTCAAAAGGATAAATTTTGACAAAACCCTTGAGATCCGAGTCGTTGCCTCAGGCAGTGAAACGGTCGCGCCGGAATTTATCGCGTGGACGACGCCTTTCTATCTGCTCTCGGGCAGGTACGACAATGTGGACGACCTCGATCTTGACGACGACAGCTTTTCGTACACTCAATTTGCTTGGGACGACGGCATACAGGTGCTGATAGACAGGCAGGCGCCCTCTTTAAGCAACGTGATCCTCTACTCGGATCAGGAGGACACAAAAGACGACGCGGTGGAGGAGATCAACGACGACGGGGAAAAGTTGATATACGACGACCTGTTTGCAAAGACTCCCGCAGACAGAAAATGGTATCACGACGATTATATAGGCGCGAAATTGAGTTTGAATGACTCCGAGTTTGACGCCTACGGCGAGGGCTATACCGTCTTGTTTGCGACCAAGACGTTCATAACGCTTGATGAACTCAGAGAATATACGGAAAAGCACGATCTCAACAATGAATATAAAAATATCGTTCGCGACAACAACAGAGAATGGGAATTCGATTGGTTTGCGAACTATGCAGGCGACGAGTTTGACGACAACGTGTTCCTGCTTGACAACTCGCCGACAGGCGTCGATTTGAGAAGAGGATCCACGGCGAGGATCGCGGGCGTACGTTTGATCCTCGTGTGGGTGAGGGACCAAGCGGGCAACAGCTCCGTGCTGCATGCGTTCTATCTGTTTGGAGACTCAAATACCTACACGCTCTCGGGAAGAGTGGCAAAACAAGAGCCGCTGCCCGACGACAGCGCGAGCATATCCCTTGGCTCAACATCGGCAATGCGCGGCGACGAGATCTCGATCGCGCTGTCCGTGCAGGATTACTTTGCTCCGTACAAGCTGACCATCGGCGACGACAACGGCAGCAAGCCTCTTCTCGTCAATTGGGGGGCAAGCAACAATTTCGCGCTTGCAGATCCCGCTTTGGACGGCTTGTTCCCAACCTTCAAAGAGGAGGGAGGGACATTTGAGATCACATATAAACTTGACGCGGCGGATTTCGGCGAGCTGATAGCGGGAGGCGGCAGAGCGTGCAGTTTTGAATTCAGCCGCAGGCTCACAGTGACGTACGGAGATATCGCCACCGCGTCTGTCGAATATAAGGCGGAAGAAGTGACCGCAAACGACATCGCCATCCCGCTCGACGCGCAATACGCGCAGTATGCCGAGTCGATCAAAAACGCTTTTGTGTTGCGCTATCATATCACGGCGGACGACGGGACGGACAAGTTGTTGTACGCCTCCAATACAGGTCGCGGATATGTTGACGATCCCGAAGATCCGGATGTGAAAAAGGACGAGAACGGCGAGGCGGTGTATTTTGCTGCGATAGACGTCGGGACGTACAACGCGTATGCTTTCATCCCCTACGACAACGACTTGTTTGTGATGTACAACATCGACTTTGAGGATGACGAGGCGACGGCGCCCAAGCAGACGCTCATCAATCCGTTGCAGATCTCGATCACGCCAAGATCGCTGTACATCCTGCCCGCAGACTCCGACAAGCTGACCTCTGTGTACGGAGAGGCGATATCGCTCGAGGCGGGGCTGTTTACAGACACTGAAGGCGCGGTCAAGTGGGAAAAGGAGCTTGATTTGCTCAAAGGCAAATTCAAACTTGACGTCGACGGATGGGGCGGAGACGAACCCATCCCCGCGGGGTCGTACAGGATTGTCCCCGACGGCGAATTCACGATGAGCGACAACTACACGCTGAACTATTCGAGCGTGGACATCTTCTACACAGTGTCTCAGCGCGAGATAGAGATAATTCTGTTGGATGGCGAGAAGCAATTCGGCGACGACGATCCTCAGTTAGGCTTCGGCGTGAAGGAGGGGCAAGTCGACGAGGATACCCTCGCGGGAATTTTTGCGAATTGCGATCCTTATGGCACAGAACTGTCGGGATATAAGACCTTCACGCACTTCGGCGTTCAGCGCGAAGCGGGCGAAAGAGTCGGACAATACAAATTCAACAGCGATCTGTCTCGGATACAGATAGATCCCAACTATAAGCTCGTGTTCGAGGACGGAGAGATAGAAGAGGACGGCACGACCAAAGCGGTATTTACAATAAACAAGAGAACGGTGAATATCAAGGTGACGGGCGCGACATATCTCGAGTTTAACGGAGAGTTGGATCCCGCGACCGTGCGCCCCGGCTATGCGCTTGCGGAGTCGAAGGACGAGATCGCTCTTGTCAAGGAAGAGCTTGAAAAGATTATGAACGTCGCCGGTATGCTCACATTGAGCGGGGAACCGATTGTCGAAACTCCAGAGGGCTATTCCAAAGTCGAGCGCTATCAAGCGTCGCTCGGCGAATATGAGAACGATTGCCTCGTCGTGCAATTTGCGGCGGACGGCGACATATATTATGTTTACTATGCGGAGCAAGGCACGGTGATCATCTCGCCGAGAGCGGACGCTACAATCACGTTGACTTTCGGAGAGCAATGGCTGTCTACACTGCTCTCATACAGGGACAACAGAGACAAATACGACGTCAAGATCGACGGCGTGGATTCAAAATCTCAATTTGCCACCATCGGTTGGGAACTTTCGATAGATGGATATGAGAGCGGCGGCTATCTCCCCGTCGGTTCTTACACGGCGAAGATCGGCAAAGTCATATTCAGAGATAAAGACGGAGAAGACGTATCGGCAAACTACAAGTGGATCGCGGGCGATATCCCCGTCACGGTGGTCCCCGCCGAGATCGTCGTCGTCCCGCACATTGAAAAGTCCACAAAGACCTACGGCGCTCCCGACAGCGAATACGGCATAGGCTTTGAGATCAAGTCCATCGGCAAGACCACCGAGGTGGGCGACGATTTGAACTTTGCAGGCGAATACTCGCTTGACGATATCAAAGCGCTTATCAATTACGGCCGCTCGTTTGAATATGTCAGATCTGTGCTGAACGGCGACGCATATGTCGCGGGGCAGGACGGTGATCCCGTCACGGTGGACGGCGTCAACAGGGACGGCGGCAGATATGTGCTGACGATCTCGGGCAATCCGTCCATTTCGGCGAGCGAATTTACCCTCACGGTGAATACGCTTGAGGATCTGTTCCTCGAGATTTCTCCGCGCGAGATTACCCTTGACCTCGCGGGGTTCGTGGGCATACACAAAAACTATGACGGCACGGACTTTGCGTTCTATTCCGGCAACACGCTCGTCACGGGCGGCGAAACGCTCGCATATGACCTCAGCGCTCAACTCGCATTCGCCACGGACAGGCTTTTGCTCGAGTTCGAGGCGAGATACAGCGAGATCGGCGGCGGCGCAGAGCAGATCAAGGCGGACATCACGTTTGCGTCGCTGAAGCTCGGCGGCGAGAGTGCGCCCGACTATGTCATCAAGTGGATCACAAATTCGATGAACAACGGCGCGAAGCTGAACGGGGCGGAACTCCCTGCAGACGGAGAACCGACCCAGTTTGAAGCGAACGCCACGATCACGATCTCTTATGTGGATAATAATATAGATATAAGTACTATACCCGAAGAAGAATATCCATATATATACATAAATCCCGCAGTCATCGGCGTCAACAACAGCGGAGACATTTCCGTCAACAAGATCTACGACGGCAGCGCGACCATCTCCGTGAACGATATCGTCGTGAGCGCCAAGATGTCGTCAGGCGTGAGCGCATATCTGCTTTCGCGCGCGACTTCCGTCAGATTTGTCGTGAGCGACGCGTTTAGGAATTCTATCGACATACAGACCGCAACCGCCAATATCGAACAGCACGTCGCAGTCTCCATCTTCTTCAGCTTTGAAAATATAGATCTCGACGCGTTGACCTTTGCAAACGACAACGAAACTTATCCGGAATATATGGGCCTCGGCGTTTGGGTCGGCGTGAAAACTGTCGCGGGACAAAAGGGCATCCAAGTGGACTTCGGCAGCCTGCTTGTCATCGTGCAACCCAAGGTCCTCAACGGCGCCTCGTTCAAGAATATCGAATCCGTCGAGCGCGATTACAACGGTCAAAAGGACATCGCTATCGATTTCGAGCTTGAAAGCGGCGCGCTTGCCTCGGGCGATACGCTGAGTACGCTCGGACTTACGCTGTACGGAGAGGCGGAAAGCAAGGACGCGGGCGGGCGCAAAGTGACCATCGCGAAGGAGGAACACCTCAGCCAAAACTACACCGTGGATATCGCGTCCGTAAACGAGAAGTTTGTCGATCTGAATGTCGAGATCGGCAAGGCGAAACTCATCCCCAACATCATCTTCAATGATGCCGTGTACAACGCCTCTGCGGAGTTGGGCAAGTCCCAATATGAATTCGCGACGCTGTGCTTCAGAACGGAGCAATTCAACGATCAACTCAAAGAGGAGTTGAAGCTCTTGACCTACGATCAAGACGCGCTGAGCATATTCCTGTCCTATCTGGGCAAACAAAATGGCAACGTCATCGTTGATGTGGAAAAGCACGCCGTGTTGATCTGCGGGCTTACGCTTGAGGTCGGCGAGGGCTTCAACCTTGCCAACTATCAGCTTATCAACGTTTATGACGCGGAGGGCGAGCTGACAGAGGTCGAACTGAAGGACGGCGAAACATACGACAACATCGAGATCCTCGACGCGATCAAGCTGTCTCCCGCGGATATGCAGATCATCGACGAAAACGTCATCGTCGCCGACAAGGTGTACGACGGCACGACAAACGCGAGCATAGAGGTCAGATTGCCTCAAAATATGCCCGAAGAGGACAGAGACCTCATCAGACTCGAAGCGCAGGGCGTGTATCACAGCGCGAACGCGGGCGAGAACATCACCGTGTCCATCGTCACGGGCGCCGCGCGCATCGTCTTGACCGAGAAAGGAGCGTCCTCCGAAAAAGCCGAATATCTGCTCAACAACTACGTCATCAAATACACGGCGACTCAGTTCAAGGGCGTCATCAAAGAGCGTCCCGTCACCGTGGAAGTCACGCTGTCCGACAAGCAATACGACGGCACGCGCGACATCAAAACGAACCTCATCAGCTACACCTTCGGCGACGAGATGCTCGAACACGACAGAAATTACTACAACGTGCAGACATTGAGCGGCGCCTACTTCGACGACAAGAACGTGAGCGGTAAAGACGCGCTCAATCCCGGCACCGTCTACCGTCCCAACATCACGGATCGCAGGTCTGTTTTGAGCAACTATGTCTTTGCGGTAGCGACAGACAAGGCTCCCGACGCGACGGACGACGTCCCGCACGGCGCGCTGTATGCGGTTGTCCTCGAGGACGGCACGTTTATGCTTGCAAAGGATTACTTTGCGCGCGTCGAATCGGCGGAGGGAAGCTCGTCCGACGCTCTTATCGCGGAGGACGGCGATCCTTCTCAGCCATCTTCTCCCGCCATCACAGTCACAAAGTACTATTATGAATTGCCGTCGTCGAGTTGGTTCATCGCGGATATTGCGGATAATCAAGAGGCTATCGACACCGCAAAAGCGAGCGAAGCGACGATCGGCTACTATATGTCCGGATCTCAAGGCTATTGGTTGGTCACGGAGAGTTATGGCGCCAACCACAGCGATGTTGCCGTGCAGATACTCGAATCAGGCGCTACGTTGACTTACATCCGCACGCAGGGCAAAGTCACGGCGGTCAGCCTGTCCGTCCCGTCCAACATAGTTGTCAGAATAGGTAACAGCGACAAGTTCGTCAAGGAGTACGACGGCACGGTCAAGTTCTTCGGCAAGGAAGGAGTGGACTATGCTCTCTCAAGCAACCTCATCGGCAAGAAGGGCAACGACGACGTGTATGTCGACCTTGACGCGGATCAAGCTCCCGTCTTTGACAAGTCCGACAGCACGGCGACCAAGATCTTGTTCGCATTCAAACTTGCGGGCGCGGATAAGGCAACTACATCCTGTTGAACTCTCAAGCGACCGTTCCCGCCAGAATAACAAAACGCACGATTACCGCGACTCTCGCGGACGCGGTGGACGTCCCGCACGGCACCGTCATCTCGAGCATCAAGGGCGATATCACCTATTCGATGCCCGGCAAAGAAGGCGAGGACGACAAGGAAGTGTTCTTTGACGCGAGCGACGGCAACGCGTTCTATATGTTCGCGCACGACTATCTGTATTTGCTCGGCTTTATCGGCGAGACGTCGCCAAATCTGACCCCCGCGGATCCCGCGGATCAAAAATATGTGGACGCTCTCGTTGACGGAAGCCTCTACAAGAGAAACGCGGACGGCAAATATGAGCCTACGAATGATCGCGACAACCAGACCTACATCAAACTCAGCGGAAACTTCCTCTCCGTGCCGAGCGCGAGGGCTGTGTTTACGACGTCGACTCCTGACGCGGGCGCGGACGATCAATTTGTGAGTTATACGCTCGCAACGCTCGGAAACGCGACCAATTTCGAGTTTAAGCCCGCCTATACAAACGGGAAAACATCCAAAGTCAATATCGTCGTGAAGGACGTTTACGTCGCGATGACAAGCAACCAATTCACCGTCCAATACGGCGGAAGCGTTCCGTCGGGCAACGGACGTATCGCGTTCTATGACAGCAACAACCAGCCGTATGCGTTCGCTTCCGGCGAATCCTACAACAGCCTGTTTGTCGTCGGCGGCATAGATTACGGCCCCGTGATGAGTTGGTATGAATACGGCTACGGCGACGTTATGATAGGCACAGGCATTGCCGCAGGTTCGGCGCTCCCGCCGGCGTCGATTATGCGGAAGGCACCGTGAACGGGCAGCCGAGGCTCAACGAAAAAATCAAAAACTATCGTTTCCACTTCGGACATATCACTCATCAACAAGTGGATGCAAAAGATCAGCCCGTCTCCGTGTTCTACATCGATTTTACAAGCAAAGATCCGAGCCATCCCGAAGAGGGCGATCTTACGACGTCGGACGTTTTCTGCCGCACGCAGGCCTCCACGCTCGAGATATTGCCTCCCGAGTTCAGAGCGGACGAGTTTATCGTCTCAAACGGCCTCGAATTCGTATATGACGACTCCGACAAACTTCCGAACGTTGTGAGCGGCACGATCGCCGGCGACGAGATATCGTTGGAGAAAGAGGATGGCGAAATCATCACCGAGGTCAAAAACGCGGGTACATACACGGGTTATATCCGCGTCACGCGCACCTTCAGATGGAACGAGAGCGACATTACCGGCGTTCAAGTGACTTGGAGGTCAAGCGAGATGTACAACGTCAAGGTGAATCGCGCGACGCCTCAATTCAAGACGACGGACTTGTCAAAGGTGTACGACGGCAAGACGTTGAAATACGACGTTATGAGGCTGGTCACGTTTATTGGCACGGGCGGCGGCATATCGGAAGCAGGGGAAGTGAAGTTGTCCTATAAGAAACTCATCGGCAGCACCTATTATGACGCTTACGGCGAGAGCAACGGACAACCTCTGTTTGCGGACGGCGAAAACTACTATTATCTCGACGCGCGCGGCAACCGCATTGATTGGACGGGGAATGCCATTGAATACACTATCACCGACGTCGGCACCTACAAAGTGGTGATGTCTCTCACGCAGACGTACCTCAATCGCAAACAAAACAACTATGTCGCGATCGAATTTTACGCCTATGTGTCCGTCACGCTCAGGAAGGTGACCGTCTCGGACGTCACAGTCACGGGATATCAAGCCGCAGGCACCGACGCGCTCGGAGCGACGATCTACAGCGGAATGTACGACCCCAACACGGACTACACCAAGGTTGTGGACTACAAAGTCGCGACGGAACTTGCCGCTTCGGACGCGCTCACGCAGGATTCCGACGCCTACATCGGCAAGGGCAAGACCAAGGTCATAGGGCTTGAAAACGTCAAGTCGGCGGGCAGGTATCCCTTCCAGATCGTCATTTCGGCGAACGTCAACGAGTCCAACTACACGCTTACAAGCGCGAAGGGCGTGCTTGAACTCACCGCCAACGATTTCAACTCCGTGGACAGCTTCGGCGAAACGGGAAGCGACAATCTGAAGTTTGTGGACGAGTCCAACAAAGGCGTGATCGCCAACAGATTCGTCGTGCGACAGATCACAAAGACGGGCGGCACAGGCTCCGATTTGTCGCTGTGGAACAAGATCGAGACCTATATGCCTTACGTCACCTCAAACGCAAAACTCGTGGGCGTTGTGCAAGCGCAACTCTACTATGGAAAATCGGTTGTGGATACGACGGGCAAAAAGATGGAGATCACCATTGAGATCCCGCACAGCGTCGACGCAGATCTCGAGGATATCGTCGTATACGTCAAAAACAGAAACGGCGGCATCACGATGTTGCCTGCCGATCAATACTACAAGAACGCAGGAAAACTCACCTTCACAACGGACTATCTCGGCGAGATCATCTTTGTTGACGTATCGACAAATTCCATCCCCGCGTGGGCCATCTGGACGGCGACGGCGATCATCGCTTCCGTGGCGGCGTTTTTCGTGTGGCTGATCGCGGCGATCGTTTTGAGGAAGGCAAAACTCAAAAAACTTGTGTGACAATATGTCGATTTGAAAAAAGCGTCGCTTTGGCGGCGCTTTTGACATTTTGGGGAGGAGAATTGCTTCGGAGCCGACAATTTTTCGGGCGTAAAGAAATTTTAATGCGCAATGCCTCTTTCAAGCGGAGTCCTACGGCTTTTATGTGCTTGCAATTTCGCCGAGTATGGTGTATAATATTTTGAAAGTCGGAGGTTGAATATGAGAGTTGCCGTCGGTTGCGATCACGGAGGGTACGTCCTCAAAGCGCGCGTTGTCAGCACGCTGGAGGATCTTGGCGCGGAAGTTGTGGATTTCGGCACGGACAGCGCGGAGATTTCGGTGGATTATCCGAAATTCGGCGAGAGCGTCGGCAAAGCGGTCGCGAGCGGCGATTGCGATCTGGGCGTGATAATGTGCGGCACGGGCATAGGCATCTCCATCGCGGCAAACAAGGTCAAGGGCGTGCGCGCAGCCGTCGTCACAAACACCTATATGGCAAAGCTCACCAAAAATCACAACAACGCCAACGTCATCGCGCTCGGCGGCAGGGTGATAAGCGAGGACGAGGCGGAAGATATCGTCAGAACGTGGTTCACGGCGGAGTACGAGGGCGGCAGACATCAAAGACGTCTGGACATTATTTCGAAGATCGAGGACGAAAATTTCAAATGAAAGAGTGTATCATTGACAGCGTAATGGACGAGATCCGCGCAAAAGAAGAGCAGGCGGACGTCATAATCGAAGAGGCGAAACAGCGCGGCAAAGATATGACGCTTGTCGCTCAGGCGGACGCGGACAGACGTATCGCGGACTGCAAGCGGGAAGCCAAGGAATTGAGACGCGCTTCTCAGCAGGAGACGGCTCGCCGCGCTGCGGAAAGGCGCGAGGCGCTTATGCGAAAGGGCGAGGCCGCCGCAAAAGAGTTGATCGACAACAAAAATTCCGCCGTCGAGGACGCCGCGGACGCCGTCGTGGCAAAACTCATCCAAAGCTACAAATAAAAAGCGGGCTTATAAGCCTTATTTTGATATATGATCGTTGAAATGAAAAAGCTTGTGCTGATCGGGCACAGTGACCAAAAAGACAGATTGCTCAAGGCGATACATCGCCTCAGATGCGTCGAGATAGGCAGAACGCGCGACATTGAAGGCACGCAGCGTTCGTGTTCCTCTGCGCAAATCGAGCGCCTGACTGCGTCGCTGTCGCGCATTGATTTTGCATTCGGTTTTCTCAAGGATCAAAAAAAGAAGGCGGAGGCGCTCGCAAAACGCACCCAAAAGGCGGAGCAACCCTTCATTGACACGCCGATCAAAACGCCGTCCGTCAAGCAGATCGTCAGAATGAGTTTCGACGATTTCGACAGCGTGGAGCAAAAAGAGTCCGAGCTTATGGCAAACATCGCCGACCTCGAGGATATCTCGAGCCGTCAGCGCGAGATAGAGCAGGAAAAAGCGCAGGCGAGAGAGGAGATCGCCGCGCACGAGCTTTACAAATTTCTGAAAAAACCATATTGCGCATATCGCGACAGCGCCCGCACTTTCGTTGCGATCGGCTATGTGCCGTCTCAGCGCGCGGGGGAGCTTGCCGCATACGTCGATTCACAGCCGCTTTTGGAAGCGCAATTGCCGGAATGCGCAAAAGTTCAGGCGTTCGCGCTCATCGCTTCGCAGGAGATCAAGGACGAAGTGGAGAAAAAGTTGCAGGAACTCGACTATTCTCCGTTGCAATTCTCGGGCGAGATGTCCCCGCTCGCGAGCATAGAAAAACTCGAAGGCGAGCTTGCAAGTCTGGAGCTGGAGTATGAGGATCTCATCACGCGCGCGCTCGTCAAGGAGATGTACATTGCGGACTTCAAGACGCTGTACGACTATTATCAAGTGATGATCGAAAGGAGCAAGGCGATGGACGGCTTTGCAAACTCCAAGCTCAGTTTTGTGCTTGAAGCGTGGCTCCCCGCAAGCGAAGAAGAGAGGGTGAAAAACGCCGTCGACGGAGTTTCGGACGCCTTCGCGTATGAGTTTTGCGATCCCGAAGAGGGGGAAGTCGCGCCGACTTTCGTCAAGAACAACCCCGTCGTCACGCCATATCAAGATATCACCAATATGTACAGCGCGCCGAAATACGGCGTCGATCTCGACCCCAATCCCGTGATGTCGTTCTTCTACTTTTTGCTGTTCGGGATGATGCTTGCGGACGCCGCATACGGACTTATCCTCGCCATCGGCGGGCTTGTCACCTATTTCATCAAAAAACCCGTACCCGGCAAGGGCAGGCTTTTGCTCGTCATAGGTATGGGCGGCATTTCCACGATAATTTGGGGCGCGATATTCGGCGGCTGGTTTGGGTTGGACATCTCTGGGACTTTCCTCGAAAAATTGCAATTGGTCAAACCGCTCGAAGGCAACGGACCGCTCATCTTGCTTGGGATCTCGTTTGCGCTCGGCTTTGTGCATATCGTCGTGGGTATGCTTATGAACGCGATCAATCTCATCCGCAAGAAACGCCTGCTGGACGCATTTGCGGAGGTCGGGACGTGGTATATCATCTTCACGGGCATAATTTTGCTCGCCGTCGGGTTGATCTTCCTCAAGGACGTCCCCGCGATCAAGTATGCGGGCATAGCGCTCGCGGCTGTGGGCGCGCTGCTCATCCCGTTATGCAATATGCGCGGCAAGAAGGGCGCGAAAAAAGTCACGGGCTTTTTGGGCGGCTTCGGCAAGCTGTATGACGGCGTCAACATTTTGTCGGATATACTGAGCTATGCGAGGCTGTTCGGTCTCGGTCTGAGCGGCAGCGTGGTCGCTCTAGTGGTCAATCAGATCTGTCAAGTCGTGTTGGGATTCTTCCCGGACGGCTCCGCGCTCATCGCGATAGGCTATATTATTTGCGTGCCGATCTTCCTTGTGGGACACATCTTCAACATCGCGATCTCCACGCTCGGCGCGTACGTCCACAATTGCAGACTGCAATACATCGAGTTTTACGGCAAGTTCTACGAGGGCGGCGGACACGTGTTTATCCCCTACGGCACAAACACAAAGTACACCTATCTGCAAGAGCCTGCGAAGGAAGGAAATTCATTTGGGGCGACGGGCGCAACGCCTTCCCCCGCGGAATAAAAAAATACACTTATCTCGAAACGAGGAGGTAACAATATGAATATCGGCACATTTATTGCCATTCTCGGCGCCGTTGCGGCGGCTGCTATGGCGGGCATAGGCTCGGCGATCGGCGTCGGCGTCGCAGGCAAAGCGGCGGCGGGCGTTACAAGCGAGGACCCGGATAAGTTCTCAAAATGCCTTGTGCTTCAGCTGCTCCCCGGCACGCAGGGTATCTACGGCTTGCTTGTGGCGTTTTTGGTGTTCGTCAAGATCCAGCTTTTCGGCAACGTGATGGCGCTCACGACGGGCGAGGGTCTCTCGCTGTTCGCGGCGTGCCTTCCGATGGCTGTCGTCGGTTTTCTCAGCGCGCTGTATCAATCCAAGGTGGCGTGCAGCGGTATCGCAATGGTGGCAAAGCGCCCCGAGG
>CANQZE010000017.1 GCA_947628255.1 uncultured Clostridia bacterium
GTCCCGATACGTTATAGATGGATAGCGTGGTGGGGACGGCGGCGGTGTAGATGATCGTCTTGCTCACGTTCGCCGCACCCGTGTCGGTGGCGTTGTCCGAGATCGTCTCGTTCGCGATGGCGGAGCCGTTCTCATAGAGCTGTACGCTCAGGTTGGCGGTGGTCGTGCTTGTGCCTGACGCGCCGTAGTTCACAAGATAGGTGCCTACGGGCAGGGATACCGCGTTCGCCGCAACGGACAGCGTGGTCCCGGGTGTCGCCGCAGTCTGCGTGATAGGGATTATGGTGGCAGTATCCACGCTTTCTGAACCCGCGCTCGCATACAGCCCGTCGATGGCGGCAGCGGGAATGCCGAACGCAAAGTCGAACACCGTCGCCGTGCTGGGACCGCTTGTTGTCACGGTTACGGTAGGCTCCGACCCCGCAGGTAGGGCAGTAGCCGTTGCTGTTGGAGTGCCAAACCCCGCCGCTTCGCCTGCGGGACCTTGCGCGCCCGTCGCTCCCGCCTCGCCTTGAACGCCTTGCGGCCCTTGAGGACCCGTCGCTCCCGTCGCACCTGCGGGAATGCCGAATGCGAAATCAAACACCTGTGCCGTACTCGGTCCGCTTGCGGTGACCGTCACCGTCGGGGTAGACCCTGCGGGAAGCTCGGTCGCAGTGGCTGTCGGCGTGCCAAATCCCGCCGCTTCGCCCGCGGGACCTGCAGGACCCGTCGCCCCTGTCGCCCCTGTTGCGCCCGTTGCGCCGGCGGGGCCTTGCGGGCCTGTCGCTCCCTGCGGACCTTGAGGACCTTGGGCGCCTTGCGGACCGATGGGACCCATAGGACCCTGCGGGCCGACGGGACCCTGTGGGCCGGGGATATACGAGGTCGTGACGCCGCAGCATCTTGAGGGCGTGAAGGCGCCGCTATAGAGCGGATAGTAGGGTGTGGGCGTTTGCATTCCGCCGTTTCCCGCGCCGCATCCGCAATTTGTCGAGTTTCCACCGCCCAAAAACGTGGAACTGCCGCAGTTGCAATTCGATGAGTGACCAAAGTTGAAAAACATATCTGAAACCTCCTTAAAGTTATGTACGAGAGGTTTTTGCCTACGTTGCTCTGTATATCCTATTCGGTTTTGAGGCGCGGGGTTACTTGGCTTTGCCGATTCAAGAGGACGATTTTATCGGAATACCGCCCAAAAGGAAGTTGTATAAGTATTTTACCGCTATATGAAGAACGACCGCGAACAAAATCGGGTTTGTGCGATTTTTTGTCTCGAATTTTGTGGGGAATGGAATTTTTTGATAATTATTCTTTTATCTTTTATGCTGAGAATATGAAAAATACGATGTAGAAAATACGCCTCAACAATTTTTGGGTAAAGCGATTTGCGCAATGACGCACAGGGGATGTATTTTGTGCTAAGGCATACGAGGGGCGAGGAGGACGACAAAGAATGAAAATGATGGGCTAAATTGTTGAAATTATCGCGGATTTGCTATATACTATTTCAATGATCGGCGCGGGCGAAGAGCGCGGCGCAAAGATGTGTAACCTGTCGCTGAGCAAAACGTATTATTAAGGTCGAGCGTTCAATGGCGTTCGGCAGACGACCGGCAAGGTTTTTCGGAGGGAATATGGCTGCCGAGATAGAAATTGTCAGCATATTGAAGCCTCGCTACAAGGATTTTCTTGAAGGGGAATTCAGGCAGATCGCGCCCACAAAGGCGGCGATGGAATATCGCAAACAACTGTTGCAACAGTTGCTCGATCGCACGCAGGAACTAAACATCCGCGGAATTGTCGATCCCGATCTCATTTTCAAGACGACGATAGACGAGCTTGGCGATATAGTCTGCTTGCTCAACGATTTCGAGGAGCGCGAGCAACGCTCGGAGGATCTCAAACACAAGCTCTCGACGGGGACCGCCGTTGCGATCGCGGTCATCGCGCTCATAGCGATCGTCTATGTCATCGTGGGCGCCGCGACGGGCATATGGCATCCCACGTGGCTTATTTTGCTCGGCGGCATTTTCTCGAGTTTGATATTGTTGATGATCTTCGCTTCTCTCAAACTGCTCAAAAAGCGCAAAGTGATCCCCGTCAGATTTATGATCGCGGCAAGCGAGATATTGGTGACGGTGTTCATATTTTTGCTGTTGCAACTTGTATTTCATATTTCGAAGAGTTGGCTCATCTTTCTCGCTATGGTCGCTATGCTGTTCGGCTCGGATACGGCGATGGCATTTCTTGCGGGGAGCAAGGGCAGGTGGATCGAGTTGCCCATCTTTATCGAAGTGCTGTGCGTGATGCTCTATGTCATTTTGGGCATAGCGCTGGCCCCCGCAAAGATATGGCATCCCGGGTGGTTGCTGTGCTTGGGAGGAGTCGCGGTTGCGGTGGTCGAGTTCATATGTTATACTGTCGGTAAGTCTCGCGCGAAAGACGCGGCGGAGGAGAAAAGCGAGGGCAAAAAGCAAGACGAAGCGTATTGGACTCAGTGGGACGATTGACGCAAATTGTAGGTTTATGTGATTAAAATGAGGGTATAAAATGTCGAGAAAGTCAAAAAAGCTCAAAGCCGAAATGTGGGACAGAATGCAATTTCTCTTCCGCAACTACTATGACAGGATGGTGCATCTCAAACTTGTCTATGAGGGCAGGCTCGACATTTCCGTTCTGAAGCAGGTCATCGTGTATATGGTGGAGAAAGCGCCCGTGTTGCATTCGAGTTTCAACACGACGGTGCTGGAGCCGTATTGGCGCAAGGAGAACTATACCGTGGACGACATCCTTTCCGTTGCGCAGAGCGACGACGCGGAGTTTGACGCGGATCTGTTTTTGGCGGGGACTATCCCGTATGACAACAACGTGCAGATCAAGATTGCCGTGTTCGAGCAGACGGGCGACAGCGTCAAAACCGTGCTTGCGCTCAGAGTGAACCATATGTGTATGGACGGCGGAGATCTCAAATATTTTATTGGCGCGCTTGCAAACAACTACAACTGCCTAAAGCGCGGAGAATATGGCGAGATGAGGATGAAATCCGGGTCGAGGAGTTACGATCAGATCTATTCCAAATTCGAGGGCGAGGATCTCAAAAAGGCGCGCGGGCTGTACAAAAACGTCTCGAAGATCAAGGATCACGTCGGTTTCCCTTGGAGCGAACCCTCCGACAGCGATATCAACCGTATCATACGTCGCGAGATAGGCGAGGCGGACTTTGCCGCGATCCGCTCCACAGCAAAAAAACTGGGCGTCACCGTCAACGACGCGCTGATGGCGATCACTTTCCGCGCGCTGTACGAGCTGTGCGGGTTGAAGGACGACGACAGCCTCACCGTCTCTTGCGCGATAGACTTGCGCAAGCATATCGTCGAGGGCGGAGCGAAGGGCGGACTCACCAACCATACGGCTTGGCTCGCTTGCCGCACCCTCGAGCGCGGAGAGACGATGAGCGACACTCTTGTCAACGTGATCCGCTCGATGAAAACGTTCAAGCGCGACAAATTTATGGGGCTGTACTCGTTGCCTCTTCTCAAATTGGCGTACACGATATTCCCGCAAAATATCGCGGAATTCGCGATCAAAAAAGGGTATGACAATCCGCTGCTCGCGGTCAGCAATATGGGACAGCTCGACGCGCAAAAGCTCTCATTTGACGGATCGACGCTCAAGGGAGGCTTCATCTCGGGAGCGACAAAATATAAGCCATTCTTTTTGATGTCCGTCACGACGTTGCTCGGGCGAATGACGCTTTCAACGGCTATACGCGGCTCCGCAGCCGACGTCGCCGTCGCGAACAGATATTTCGATTTGATCGAAAAATATTTGCGGGAATTTATTGAGTTATAGCGCGGACTTGACCGCATTCAATCGCCGCAAAATTGTGTTCTCATATTTTCGGCAGAAGCGGGAGAGCGCAAAATGCGCAAGTTTTTTGACAAAATTTTCCAAATTGCGTTTTTTGGCGCGCAAATGCGCGATTTCTCTTGAAAAGAGAAAAGCATTGTGCTAAAATCATATCAATATAATTTATATCGGGAGATAAATGTTATGACGCTTGCAAAATTTTTGTTTGTCGCTATCGACAAGATGTTCGACAAGTCTCAGAACGAGAAGAAAATGCTCAAGTTCGAGGGAGTGCCTTTTGAGGAAGAAAAAGATATCGCATATGGCGAGACCCCAAACGAAAAACTTGATATTTGCTATATCAAGCGCGAGGGAGAGGAAAAATATCCCGTCTTTTTCGAGATACACGGCGGCGGCTTTGTCGCGGGAGACAAGTGCCACAGGCGCGGGCTTGCGAAGTGGGTCGCCAATATGGGCTACTTTGTTGTGAACGTCAACTATGCGCTGGGCCCCGAGGAGAAGTTCCCGCTTGGCGTACAGCATCTTGTCAAGGCGCTCAATTGGGTGGGCGAAAATGCCGAGAAGTACAATCTCGGCCTCGACAATATGTGCGTTTCGGGCGACAGCGCCGGCGGATATTACAGCGCGATGCTCGCCTGCGTCACGACAAACAAGGCGTTGCAGGAGAAATTCGGCGTTGAGACGGAGCTTAAATTTCGCACCTGTATGCTCAATTGCGGCATATACGACCTCAACGAGGCGCTCAGCAAAAAATTGCCTTTCCGCCTCACGGACCGCATACTTTACGACTTCTGCGGCAAACATATCAAGGAGCTTGGCGAGTATGAGCTGAGCGACGTGCTTGCGCCGTATGATTTTGTGGACGAGACTTTCCCCATCTCCTTCATCACCTATGCGGAAAAGGACATCTTCTGCAAGGGGCAGGGACAAAAGCTCATCGCCAAATTGCAGGAACTCGGCGTTCACGTCGAGGAGCATCACTCCACAAAGTTGCTTGACAATCACACCTATCCGCTCAATTGGACAAAGGGCGCCGCAAAGGAGAACGTCAAATTGACGGAGGACTTCCTGCGTCGCGCGGCAAACAGAGAGATCTGAGAAGATCAAAATTGTGACGTAACGGAGGGTCGCCGCGGCGGCCCTCCGAATGATATTATGAAAAAAAAGAAGCAAGACTCCAACTACATTCCGAAAAATTACGAGGTAGTCGACAACATCGATCGCGAGAAGTACTCGGACGACGAGATCGAGGTCGTCCGCAAGGAAGTGGAAGCGCAGGACAAGTGCGTCAAAGGGCTGAGCGTCGTCAGCGTGATCTGGACGTTTATCAGCACCGTGTACGCCATCGCGTCGACCTGCGTTCTCATCTCGCGCCGCTGGGTGGAGAGCAAGATCAGCTATGTTCTCATCGGAATACTCGTGTTGTACGTCGGCATTTTCATAGGAGTCGCGGTCGCCGCCTTCACAAGCCCCAAAGAGGGCAAAAAAAATATGAAGGGACTCAAGACCACTCTCAAATTTCTCAAACCGATAATGTCAATCGTGCTTGTCGCGCTCGCCGTCACCGAGCTTGTCGCCGTCGCGGTGGAGCCGCTGTCCATCCCGAGAGTGATCGTGATGTCGTTCACGATGTTCGTCGCCTTCGTTCAGCTCGTTTTGAGAGTGTTGCTCGTCTTTGCGCAGATCCGCGCGAAGAAGATAGCCAAGGGCTATCGCGTGCGCTTGGAGCGCTATGTGGACGGCAAAAAGAGGAAAAAAGGGCTGGCGACAAAGATAAAAGAAAAACAGTACAGCGACTAGATTTGATATGTTCAACCGATACAGAATGCGGATCGGGCGAAGAATGATCTTGAGTTTGCAAATATTTTCAAAATTGTCAACCGAAATTTGATTTTCGGTTGACAATTTTATTTTTTGAACGCATAATAACAGACGGATGAAATTTGGCGCCTCAGGCGCGGAGGGAGTTATGCTTGCAGACGAAATTTTGAAATTGCTCGAGCAACGCAAGGGCGAATACGTGTCGGGAGAGGATATCGCCGACGGGCTTGGCGTGAGTCGCAACGCCGTGTGGAAGGCTGTCGCCGCGCTCAAGGAGCAGGGATTGGAGATAAGTTCCGTGCGCAACAGGGGTTATCGCCTGACGGGCGACAGGCTCACCGAGGCGGGGATACGCAAATATATGGCGAATGACGTCTACAAATTCAAGATCTACAACACGGTGACGTCCACCAATGACGTCGCGCGAGAGCTTGCCGCGCAGGGCGAGCCGGAAGGCACCGTTGTGATCGCGCGCGCACAGACCGCAGGCAGAGGGCGAATGGGACGCAACTTTTTTTCGCCTGACGGCTGCGGGGCATATTTTTCCATCATCGTGCGTCCGAAGCGCTTGGAGAGATTGCTGACGGTCATCGCGGCTGTGGCGGTGGCGGACGGCATCGAGACCGCGGGCGGACTTGACGCGTCCATAAAGTGGGTGAACGACGTGTATGTCGGCGGCAAAAAATGTTGCGGCATATTGACGGAAGCCGTCACGGATATGGAGTCGGGCGGCATAGATCACGCGGTCGTCGGCATAGGCATTGACGTACGCACGCCCGAAGGCGGATTCGGCAAGCTCAAAAATATCGCGGCGGCGGCGCTGGACGGCGTGCAGGACGCGCTCAACAAGACGGTCGCGAAGGTGCTGGACAAGTTTTACGAATTGTACGTTTTGGGCGAGAAGGACGAGATCGTAAGCGCCTACAAGGAGAGGTCCTTCCTCATCGGCAAAGACGTCGCCGTCGCGAAGGGCGGAGACGAACTGCCCGCGCGCGTCGTGGACATCGACGACGATTGCCGCCTTGTGGTCAGATATCGGAGCGGAGATATCGAGAGATTGTCCGCCGGCGAAGTGAAGATAATTTTGTAAAAATCGCAAATCGAGGGTTCATCGACAAAATTCGACAAATAAAAGTCTGATATATGCAAAAAAGTTTGACGATCGTAAAAAGCAAAGGGGCAAGGCGAACGTCGCGCGTCGTTATGATCGCGATGTTCGTCGCGCTCATCATTGTGGGCGCTTTCATCAAGATACCCATCGGCATAGTGCCTGTCAGTATGCAGATGGCGATCTGCATATTTTGCGCGCTCACGCTGGGGCCTTGGGAGAGCCTAGTCGCCGTCGCGATCTACATCGCTATGGGGCTTATCGGCATACCCGTGTTCACGGCGGGCGGTGGATTTGCATATGTGCTTCAGCCCACGTTCGGATATCTTGCGGGGTATCTTGTCGCGCTGCCCGTCTGCGGAATGATCGCGCGCGGGGTGCGCTCGGACGCGCCCATAAGGTGGTGGAGGCTGTTGCTCGGCGCGTTTGCCGCGACCGCCATAGTCTACGTTTGCGGCGTTATGTATATGTATCTGCTTCTCAATTTTTATGTCGGAAGCGGCGTCTCGATCGGCAAGGCGTGGCTCACGGGATGCGCGGTGTTTTTGCCCACGGATATAATGTGGTGCGTGGTAGGCTCGCTCGTCGCCCGCCGCGTCGCGCCGATGATCGATCGCGAAAAGCTGACGCGCAGAGGAATGAGCAAGGCGTTGATGTCCCTCCCCTATGTCCGAGAAGAGCGCGCAAAGAAGGATGACATCAGCTGAATCGCCCGTCCGCTTATGTACTCGTCCGAATCGCTCGCCCGCATCGTCAAACAATAAAATTGCTTTGAAACTCTTGACCTAATCCGTCGGAGTCTTAGGACGCAACTGCATAAAAAATTGTGTGCGGTTGCATTTTTTGAGAAAATGATAAGGCGGATCCCTACGCAGATTTGATGCTCGCACTTGTTTGCATTTTGTACGCGCGCATACCCGCGCGAAATTGGTCTCGAATGTTGACATCTTTTCGCCGTTTCGATATAATGACATTGCCACAATCTGAATATTTCCGTAAATTGCGCTTACATAGGTAACAAGTGTATTTCTTGGTGTGCAATTTACTGTAAGCATATCAAAGATTGTGGCAGATCGACAAGACTGCACTTGTTATATTTGTCAAAGACCGAGTGCGCCTTGTCGGGCGCATTTCCTTTATAAAATGCGACGAAATCGGGCAAATTGTCCTGAAGGAGAATTTATGAATCGGAGAAGTAAATTTTTGATGGCTTTGATCGCTGTGGCTGTGTTGCTTTGCGTTGCGGCGGTCGCGCTTGTCGCGTGCGGAGACAAAGACGGAGACGACAAGAGTGGAAACGACAAAAATCCTCCCGCGCACGTGCATAATTATACGCCGGTGGAGGCGAAGGCGCCGACTTGCACCGAGGACGGTCACGTGATGTATTACACTTGCGAATGCGGCAAATATTTCAACGAGAACAAGTCCGAGATAACCGAGTGGGACACCATCCTTTTCTCGCAAGGACACGACAAAGAGAAAGATTGGGAGAGCGATGGCGTTTCGCATTGGCACAAGTGCAAAAATTGTGATGAAAAACTTGATCTCGCCTCTCACGCCGCCGGGGAAAGTTGGTAAACGGACGGAACTCAGCATTGGCATACGTGCGAATATTGCGGCGCAAAGTTGGATATCGCAAGCCATATGCTCGGCGAGTGGATCGAAGACGAGGGAGAGGCAACTTGTTTGAAAAAAGCGACTCGTCACAAAGAGTGTTCCGTTTGCACCTTCCATACGGCGTCCGAGGAATTCGGCGATTTTGCGGATCATAAGTACAGCAAGACGGACGCTATAGCTCCAACTTGTACAACGGATGGCAATGAGGAATATTACACCTGCGATATATGCGGTAAATTTTTCGACAGTCAAAAGCAGGAAACAGACGGCGTCCCAACGCTTCCCGCGGCGCACGATAAGGTGACCGACAAATGGGAATCGGACGGCGAATCGCATTGGCACAAATGCAACAATTGCGACGAAAAATTGGATCTGACAAGCCATACTTTCGGCGAGTGGGTCGACGACGATGAAGCAACGTGCTTGAAGAAGGCGACGCACCATATGGAGTGTACCGATTGCACCTACAGCACGGAATCGGAAAAATACGGGAACGCTTTGCCCCACAGTTGGAATGAGGATACAAACGAATGCGACGTTTGCGGCATAACTAAACCGTATGAGGAGAGGAATGATAAGATCTATTTCGGCGAGTATCCGCAGACAAAGATCACGGACAACGGCATAACCGCCACGCTCGCGCAGATGTCCGGCGACAGACCCGTGGAAGGCAACAGCGGCAAGTGGACGGACTATGGATACTACATTTCACGCAAGAAGTCCGAGTATATGTGGTATATAGATCTCGAATATCTAGGCGCAAGATATCGCGGCGTGTATTTCTCCTCGTACAGGCCGGAATGCACTGATCGCGTCAGCAAAGCGGATAATTCTTATCAAGATGAAAATGGCTTTTCGCCTTTCAATTTGTATTGGTTCCAGTGGAAGCCCATTGAATGGCGAGTGCTTGAAAGGACGGAGGGAAAAGCCTTTTTGATGAGCAATGTGATTTTGGACGCGCAAGCGTATCAAGACGAAGTGATCTCAAAAGACGGCAAAAGTTACACGTCCTTCAACGGCGCTCCGGAGGGTACATTCGCCAACAACTACAAGTACAGCTCCATTCGCTATTGGCTCAACAATACGTTTTACAATTGGGCGTTTGACGGAAACGATCAAAGCATAATAAGAGAAACTCTTGTGGACAACAGCGTCGAGTCGACCCGCGAAGATTACAACAAATTTGTGTGTGAAAACACTACCGATGAGATATTCCTGCTGAGCAATAAAGACT
Organism: uncultured Clostridia bacterium; assembly: GCA_947628255.1. GTDB lineage: Bacteria > Bacillota > Clostridia > Christensenellales > CAG-917 > CAG-475. The sequence goes on from CANQZE010000017.1 coordinate 9,633, forward strand.
TAGCATATTCTAACTATGGGTTCAATTATAGCACAAGGGAATTGAAGTCGACCTCTTATGCGAAATCTCAAGGCGCATACAGCCACAATATATTTAAGGAGAATATCGGCAGCGGTTGGTGGTGGGGACGTTCGCCTCACAGTTCTTATGACTATGATGCATACGTCGTTTTCTACACGGGTAAGCCCGAAAGCACCGGGGGAGTCTACGATACTTCTTACGGAGTTGTCCCCGCAGTCAAAATAACGTTGTAATTTCAAATAGCAACAAACAAAAAAATAGATTTGCGGGGCAGGAAAGTTTCCTGCCCCGCAAACTTAAAACCATTCCGAAATCATATGCGATTGCTCAAGCGCGGCCTGCAAGATAGTCGATGGAGACGTTGAAATAGTCGGCGAGTTTTATCAAATAAAAGAGAGTAGGACCACGCTTGCCGTTTTCCCACATACTTATGATGCCCTTGCTGACGGAGAGGTCGTTTGCAAGTTGGGTTTGGCTCAAACCTCTCTCGACGCGCAAGTCTTTCAAAATCGTTGCGAAACTGTCATTCATAAAAATATTTTCTCACTTTTGTGAATTTTTCGCTTGACTGTTCACATATGTAAACGCTATAAGTTGTATAAATACGGGTCGCCGGCATATTTTTGGGCTTTTTGACAATTTTTATGTTCGTGGATTGTTTGTCATACCTCTTGCGGGCGGCTCGTGTTTTACATTTCATCAAAAATATCCATATAATATTAGTGTTATGTATAGAAATAATTTTTTATCAATATTGCTCAAGGTGTTGTCGCCGTTCGCGAAAAATGTTATAATAGCGTAAATTCGAATAAATTTTTGGAGGAATAGATCAGCATTATGACTAAGACAAAAGCAGATCCCAAAAAGGTTTTGTTTACGGAGACCGTTTTGCGTGACGCAAACCAGTCTTTGATCGCTACTCGCCTGAAGTATTCCGAGTTCAAGGATATCCTGCCCACTATGGATAAGGCGGGATATTATTCTGTGGAATGCTGGGGCGGCGCGGTGTTCGACGTTTGCTTGAGGTATCTCGACGAGGATCCGTGGCAGAGGTTGCGCGATTTGAGGAAAAACCTGCCTCATACCAAGTTGCAGATGTTGCTCCGCGGGCAGAATTTGCTCGGATACAAGCACTATCCGGACGAGATAGTCAAAATGTTCGTGCAAAAGTCCGTTGAAAACGGCATAGATATCATCCGCATTTTCGACGCGCTGAACGATCTTCGCAACATCGAGGTGGCGACGACGGCGGCGATAAAGGCGGGCGCGACCGTGAGCGGCACTTTGAGCTACACACAATCTCCCGTGCATACGCTTGAAAAGTTCGCAAAGCAGGCGAAAGAGATGGAAGATATGGGCGTCGCGACGATATGCGTCAAGGATATGGCGGGCGTTATGACGCCGCTGGAGGCGTACGATCTCATCGGCGCGATCAAGACGGAAGTCAAGATCCCCGTCGTTTTGCACACGCACTGCACGACGGGTATGGCGTATCTCACCTATATGAAGGCGATAGAGGCGGGCGTGGACATCATCGACACCGCCACGTCCTGCTTCTCGGGCGGCACCAGCCAACCCGCTACGGAGACGCTCAACTATGCGCTCAAGCAATACGGATATGAGACGGGCCTCGACGACGCGACGCTCAAGCAGGTCAACGACTTCTTCAAGCCCATCAGAGACAGATACGTCAAGGACGGCTTGCTCAATCCCAAGATGATGGCGACGGACACGGACGCGCTCAACTACAAAGTCCCGGGCGGAATGCTCTCCAACCTCGTCAGCCAGCTCAAGGCGCAAAACGCTATGGATCGCTTTGAGGAAGTGCTTGTCGAAACGCCAAAGGTGCGCAAAGATCTCGGATATCCGCCTCTTGTCACTCCGATGAGTCAGATGGTCGGAGTGCAGGCGACGAGCAACGTGCTTGCGGGCGAGAGATACAAGAATATCTCCAAAGAGGTCAAGGCGTATTGCCGCGGCGAATACGGCACCGCGCCCGCGCCCATAGATCCCGAAGTCCTCAAAAAAGCGCTCGGCGACGAGAAGCCCATCGAGGGCAGATACGCCGACACGCTCGAACCCGTTTTTGACAAGACGAAGGCGGAGCTTGCAGGCACGGCAAAGTCCGACGAGGACGTGCTGAGCTATATCCTCTTCCCGCAAGTGACGGAGAAATATTTCGCCGCGCGCAAGGCAAAGGAAGAGAAAATCGTCAAATATACGATAACTCCCGTGGAGGAATAAGCTATGAGCGGATTTGTTTTGAGCGCCATCCTCGACAAAGAAGCGCCGCTTAAGGCGTTGGACGCGCTGTTGCTCGCGCTTATCGGCATAGTCATCGTTTTCATCGTGCTTATCGCGCTGATGTTGCTCGTCTCGCTCGTGGGCAAGATCTTCGACGGCAGTGAAAAACTGCAGGCAAAACATCCCGAATGGGGAGAGAAGATCGCCGCGTTCAAGGCGAAAATGATGTTTTGGAAAAAATCCAAGCCCGAGGAAGAACAGCCCGAGGCGGAGGAAGCAAAACAGCTCGCCGCAGGCACTTGCGGAGAACTTACCCTCATCAATTGCGAGGAGCGCGACGCGGCAATGATTATGGCGATCGTCGCGGACAGCTTGAATACGCCTCTCAACGAGTTGCGCTTCAAGTCCATAAAAAGAGTGGAGGAATGATCTATGTTGTACAGAGTGAGTCTAAACGGCAAAATATACGAAGTCGAAGTGGAGAAGGGCGAGGCGGTCATCCAAGCGGAATTTGACGCGGCTCAGCCTCAAGCGACCGTTGCCACGGCGCCCGCACCTCAAGCGGCGGCGGAGGCGCAACCCGCGAGCGCTCCCCAAGCGAGCGCGACGGGCGGAAGCGCGGCGGCGATCAAAGCCCCTATGCCCGGCAACATCAACGCCGTCAAAGTCAGCGGCGGGCAGAGCGTCAAGAAGGGCGAAGTTCTCATCATCCTCGAGGCTATGAAGATGGAAAACGAGATCGTCGCTCCCAAAGACGGCAAAATAGGACAGATCTATGTTCAGAAGGGCGCAACCGTCGAGACAGGCGCACCTCTTATCGAAGTTCTCTGAGGTAGCATATGAACATCGGCGAAATTCTCAAAAATCTGTGGAATGACAGCGGATTTCATCTCTTCGGCGGCGACAGCGGGTGGCAGTCGATCGTGATGATCGTCATCGCGTTGTTCCTGCTTTATCTGGGCATCAAAAAGAAATTCGAACCGCTTTTGCTTGTGGGAATAGCTTTCGGAATGTTGCTGACCAACCTTCCGGGGAGCGGTCTTTTCCATTCCGAGTATTGGACGGGCGCAGACGCTGTCGCGAAAGGCGTGAATTATTTGGACGTTTTGCAACACGGCGGGCTGCTCGACATATTGTACATAGGCGTAAAGACGGGCGTCTATCCCTGCCTCATCTTTATGGGCGTGGGCGCGATGACGGACTTTGGACCTATGCTTTCGAGGCCAAGCTCGTTGATACTCGGCGCGGCGGCGCAGGGAGGCATATATCTCGTGCTTATCCTTGCGGCGGCGACGGGAATGTTCACGGGAGGCGAGGCGGCTTCCATATCCATAATCGCGGGCGCGGACGGACCTACTGCTATATTCCTCACCAAGACGCTGGCGCCTCAACTGCTCGCGCCTATCGCGGTGGCGGCGTACAGCTATATGGCGCTCATTCCGCTGTTGCAACCCCCGTTTATGAAGTTGCTCACCACAAAGAAGGAGCGTATGGCGGTTATGACTTCCACAAGGAAGGTCAGCAAGAAGGAGAAGATCATCTTCCCCATCCTTGTCACGATCGTCGTATCGTTGCTTCTGCCTTCTGTGGCGCCTCTGCTCGGCAGCCTTATGTTTGGAAACCTGCTCAAAGAGTGCGGCGTGACCGAGAGGCTTTCCGATACGGCGCAGAACGCGCTGATGAACATCGTCACGCTCTTCCTCGGCATATCCGTGGGCGCGACGGCTGTGGGAGCGACATTCCTCACCACAAAGACTTTGCTCATCATAGTGCTTGGTCTTGCGGGCTTTGTGCTTGCCACAGTGTGCGGATTGCTCATCGGCAAGCTGTTGTATGTGATATCCAAGGGCAAGATCAATCCCCTCATCGGTTCGGCGGGCGTGTCCGCGGTGCCTATGGCGGCGAGGGTCAGCAACACGGTCGGGTTGCAATACAACAAGGGCAACTATCTGCTTATGCACGCAATGGGACCCAACGTAGCGGGCGTCATCGGCTCGGCTGTGGCGGCGGGCTTCCTGCTCGCAGTGTTCGGAGCGTAATTTATTGAAGATCACCGTCTGTCCCGCGGCGCGCGGCCGCGAGGCAGGCGAGCAAGTTGAAGTGACAATGTGACAATGCTTGAAAATCGCAAAAACTCATTCATAGGCAGCGGCATCCTGTTGATTTGCGCGCTCATTTGGGGATTTGCGTTCGTCCCGCAAAGTATGGCGACGAACACAATAGGGTTTGTCGCGTTCAATGCTTTGAGATTTTCACAAGCCGTTGTCGTCACCGCGGCGGTGATCGCGGCGTGGCACTTCATCGCAAAAAAGCTGGGCAGACGCGTCGTCGGTTGGAACAAGAGTACGTGGATAGGCGGCTCGCTTGCGGGCGTCGCGCTGTTTATCGCGACAAACCTGCAACAATACGGTTTGCCTATGACCACGGTCGGCAAGGCGAGTTTCATCACGGCGATGTACATAGTGTTTGTGCCGATTTTGGGACTTATAATGGGCAAAAAGCCCAAAATAATGTGCTGTTATGCGATCTTACTTGCAATCGTGGGCTTCTTTTTGATGTGCAACGACGGCGATTTTTCAGTCGGTCTCGGAGATCTGCTCATATTGATCTGCGCGCTTCTGCTCTCGATGCATATCTGTTTTATTGATCTCTTCTGCGATGATTGCGATCCGCTCAAATTGACGTTCGTGCAATTTTTGGTGTGCGCGGTTTTGGGCGTTCCCGCAATGGCGCTGTTCGGCTTCCCCACGGGGGAGCAGATCTCAAACAGCCTTTTCCCGTTGCTGTATCTCGGCATTGTATCCGCGGGCGTAGGGTTCACTCTGCAGACGGTGGGGCAAAAGTACTCCGATCCCGCCATCGCGACTCTCGTGATGAGCCTCGAATCCATCGTGGGCATACTCGCGGGTACGCTCATCCTCAAAGAGCATCACTCCGTGGTGCAACTCACGGGCTGTCTGCTTGTCTTTATCGCGGTTTTCCTCGCGCAATTCAACATCCCCAAAACTATGCTCGTCTTTGACAGATCGAATTTTGCGCTCACCGAGAGGAGAGGCTTTTTCCTGCGATGACCCGCTTGCGCACGTATTTTTGACCGTCCCCGAGAGGGGCCGTTTTTTTATCCCGCAAAAAATACTTTTTTGCTATTGAAATTCCAAAGAGTATAGTCTAAAATATTATTATTATAAAATGACGGCGGCGAGACTGCCGCCGCGGAGGGAAATTATGGCAAAACAATGCAAAAAGACCTATATCGGGTTCAAGGAGTTTCAAGGCGAGCGCAAACAGATCGAATATACCGAGCCGACAAAGCTCCTCGACGAGCAGGGCAATCTGCTTGTGAAGGGCGGCTGGGCGCGCCACAATCTGTTTGAATACGATCGCACCGTCGCAAAACCGCAGTGCCGCGGCAAGGAGTGGGATTTTTATCAGTTCTCGGACGGGCGCTATATGGTGCAGATCTCGATGGCGAACATATCCATAGGCGGATATGCCTCGGCAGTTCTCGTCGACCTTCGCGATCCCGAACATAAGAACAAGGTCATCACGAGTATGGCGCTTTGGCTCGGCGGCAAAAACAAGTACGTTATGCCCGAAAACTGCGACCAAGAACATCCCAACACCGTCGAGATGAACAAGGGCAAATTCCACTTCC
>CANQZE010000018.1 GCA_947628255.1 uncultured Clostridia bacterium
ATGAAGAGCGCTCAGTTACCCCACAAAATCACTACGTAATTTTGCGGGGACCCCGTATAGCTCAGACCTAGTTGGTTATAGTAAAACCGCGATATTTGTTCAAAGACAAGGAAAAGCCCTTTTGGCGAACCGCCTAACGTACACAGACGTACGTGACGGCGAGCCAAAGGGGCTTTGACACAGTATTTGGGCAAATAGCGCGGTTTAGAGGTCGTCGGCGTCCTGAACAGGCTCCGCCTCCGGATACCCATTGACGCCTGCGGGCAGACCTACGTCGCCGAGGGCAGAAAAGTCATTGGCGATCTCGGCGTCGCGTTTGGGCGCGGGACACTCTTGGGGAGACTTTTTCCAATCGCCGCTTTCATATTCGGAAGGGTCGAAGTCGATATCGTTTTGATAGATGTCGTCGCCGCTTTCGACGTCGGAATTGAGCTTTTCGTGATAGAAGTCAGCGCCTGCCTCGACGTCGGACTCCATAGGCGCTTGATCGTCATAGACCTTGTCGCTGTCGGCGGGCAGGTTTTTGACGCCTTGTTTTTCATACTCTCCGTTTTTGCCGTCGATGAGAGGGCTATACATATCGCCGCTCGCTTCCGCGTCCGCCATACCGTTTCCCGCGGTGTGATCGGGATAGTCGTGCGATTGCATATTGCGGGTGTTTTCCTCATAGCTGTCGCCGTTTTGGGGAGCGATCTGTCCTTCGAGAGGATATTCGGCAATGTTGCCCGCCTCTATATCGCGTTTTGATCCCGCGTCGTTGCCTTCCTGTTGCACATAGCCGTTCTCGGTGGGTTTGAAATCGCCGTAGACATCCCTGTCGCTCTCGGCGTCGCGCTTGGTGGGAGCGACGTTTTGCGAGGGAGATTTGACGTCCTCGTCCCAACTTGCGGGAGTTCCCGTCCAGCTGCCGTTGGGATCGTAATGCGAGCGCAGATTTTCGTGTTCGCTGAGATTGCTGTGGCTGAGCGGCGCTCTGTTTTTCTTTTTGAATTTCATAGTTTTCTCCTTTTTTGCATACACGGGTATCGATAAGTGTATGATCTCAAAATAGTGTGCGAATTTCCAAAAAAATTAACCGTCGGCATAAAGAAACTTTTATGGAAATTTTGTGTAAATAAGTAGAAAATCCAACATATGTATGATAAAATAAGAAAGTCAAAGGATCGCATATGAGACAGAATGAAATTGACAAGAGAATTGTGAGAACAAAAACCGCGATTCGCAAGGCGTTTATCTCTCTGGTGCAGAAGAAAGACATCTCCGCGATAACCGTCAGCGAACTTGTGGAGGTTGCGTCGATCACTCGCAGCACATTTTATATGTATTACGGCTCAGTACTCGAAGTGAGAAACGACATCGAGCAAGAGATAATGCAAAATCTCGAAAAGATAATGGACGACAACGATTGGCTGACATTTATGGTCAATCCATATCCTCTGCTCAGCTCGATATCGCAAGAGATCATCAAATATGACGAGTACAACCGTTACATCCTGCTCAGGGGCAGCTCGTCGCATCTTTTCGAACTGCTCAACAGACACGTCGTCACGGAGTTTCTCGATTACGTCAAGCGCAACAACGTCGACATCGACGCCGCGCGCGCAAAATATATTGCGGCATTTATCGCCGCAGGCATAGAGGAGTGCTTCACGCTTTGGTACAACCATCAAAGCACCCTCACGCTGGAAGAGCTGTGCCAACGTATGTCCGAACTTATCAAGGCGGGGCTTGCTTCGATCCGCGGCCTCGACGGAAAGCCCCTTGACAACGCGTCGGATCACGGCGATCAAAACTGAATCACACGACTTCGAGTCTGAGAAAAAATTTTGGCAGGTGAGCTATGCTTCGACTTTGCAACATCATCAAGAACTACCCCACAGCGACCACGACCGTGCAGGCATTGCGCGGCGTTTCTCTCGCTTTCAGAGAGTCGGAATTTGTTGCGATTTTGGGCCCGAGCGGCTGCGGCAAGACAACAATGCTGAACATCATCGGCGGCTTGGACAGATATACGTCGGGCGATCTCGTCATAGGCGGCGTGTCCACGGCGGCATTTGACGACCTGCATTGGGACGCCTACAGAAACGCGACCATCGGCTTCGTGTTTCAAAGCTACAACCTCATCCCCCACCTCACGGTTATGGAGAATGTGGAGCTTGCCCTATCCCTCGTCGGCGAAAAGAAAAAGACGCGTCGCGCAAAAGTCGTCGCCGCTCTGCACAGAGTCGGAATGGGCGACGAGATCAACAAGCGCCCCAACCAACTCAGCGGCGGACAGATGCAACGCGTCGCGATCGCGCGCGCCATCGTCAACGACCCGAAGATCATCCTCGCGGACGAGCCTACAGGCGCGCTGGACAGCGAACTTTCCGTGCAGGTTATGGACATCCTAAAGGAGATATCCAAGACCCGCCTAGTCATAATGGTCACGCACAACGCGGAGCTTGCGTATCAATATTGCTCGAGGATCTGCCGCTTCAAGGACGGCAGTCTCATCGAGGATACAAATCCCTACGACCCCGAAGAGGAGGCTCTCGAGAAGGGATTCGACGTGCTTGGGTTGCACTCTCAAGGACCCGAACAGGAGACCGAACCGACGGACGAGGAAGAAATTTCCCCCGCTCGCGACGAGGAGCAAGATCCGAGCGAAATTCTCACAACTGACACTTTATCCTTGCAAAATGACGCCATAAACGCCCAAAACGACGAGCTTGCCGCACGCGCTGAAAAGGCGGAAGCGGACAGCATCGACGTTGACGCTCTTATGGAACAAGAGGACGCCTTGCTTGCGGGAGAGGTCAAAAAGGAGACGCCTCAAGGTGAGGACGCGGAGGAAGACACCGTCCCGACGGTGAGCGAAGAGGCGGACGACATAGACTATCAAAACCTCTTCAAGCGCACGAACACCATCATAAAGGCGAAGAAAGTGTCCAACCGCAAGCGCAAAAAGCAGATGAAGCGCAACCTGTCCGCGGCAGACCCCGTTCTCAACAAGCTGGGCATCAACTCGCTCAACAAGCGCAAACACAAACAAAAGAAGCAGATGAAGAAGGAGAAAACCTTCAAGCCGACGTCGATGAGCGCGGGTATGGCGTTCGGGCTGAGCCTGCGCAACCTCATTGCGAAGCGCGCGCGCACTTTCTTCACGGCGTTCGCGGGCAGCATAGGCATCATCGGTCTGGGGCTTGTGCTTGCCATCTCCAACGGATTCAGCGTGTTTGTGGACAAGATGCAGACTGAGATGCTCGCGGGCGTGCCTATAGGAATATATGAATACAACGTGCAAGTCTCGGTGTTGGACGATATTATGGCGACGATGACGTCGGCTCCAGTCGACGAGGACGCCTTCCCCGACAGCGACGTCGTGGACGTCAACGCGAATATGACTTCGAGCGCCGACGCGATACAGGACGTGCTGAATTCCTTCTTCAAATCGGTGACGAGAAATCAGATCTCAAACGAATTTTGCGAATATATGGAGTCTTATGACAAGGGCTACGGCGCGATGAACGTGTTTTACGGCACGCGTTTCAATCTGATTTCGCGATATTACGACAACGAATCGACAACAATCAGATATCTCGACGCGTCGCAACAGCCGAGCGATATCGCCGCGATGTCCATCGCGATGACCGTGCTTGGCGACAACGGTATGCAACCCAGATATTGGCAACAGCTCGTCGGCGATATGGAGTATATGACGGAGCAATACGACGTGCTTGACGGGACCTATCCCCAAAATGCAAACGAGATCGCTCTTTGCGTCAACGAACACAATCAGATCAATCACGAATTGCTTGAGACTTTCGGCATAAAGCTGTACGAACTCGACTCCGACGGGCATCTGAAATTGGATCCCGAGACGCACAAGGCGCACGAACTGACTGGCGACGAGATCACTTTCGACTCGTTCATCGGTCACAGTTTCCGCCTCGTTTTCAACGACGCGTACTACACTCGCAAGACGGAAGAAGAAAAAGGCAAGCTGTTTTTCGAGCGTCCGGGCGGATACAATCCCGGCGCGTCCGAGTGGGGATACACAGACGACGAGGAACTCAAAGCCATCTATGAAAAGTCGGATCCCGAGACGGGCAACGGAATGGACCTCACGATCACGGCGATCATTCGTCCCAAAAAGGGAGCGCAAGCGGCGTACGTCTCCTCGGGAGCGCTCTGCTACACTCCGGAGCTTGGAGAACTCGTCGCGCAAAACGCCTACAACAGTCAAGTCGCGAAATTCCAACGCGAACTGAAAGAGGATGAGTCCAAAAAATTCTATTCCACCGTTCCGACGACGGGCGCGCCCCGCGGATGCACGATCTTCGGCAGCACGGACTACAGAGTGGACAACGACATCAAAGCGCTCTCCATCCTTGACGCGACCAAAAACAAACTCGCTCTGACTTCATACGAAAAGGCGATCGGCGCGACAAAAACGCCGTCGTACATAGCGGTCTATCCGCGCACTTATCAACAAAAGTTGGACATCGCAAAACACATCTCCGCGTGGAACACCACTCACAAGACGGAGGACGGAGAGGATACGATCGGCTATTTCGACGTGTCAGAAATGATGGTCCACAGCTTGAATATGATCATAAACCTCGTGTCTATAATGCTCATCGCGGTGGCGTCGATATCGTTGGTGGTGTCCACGGTTATGATCGGCGTCATCACGTCCAACTCCGTCATCGAGCGCACGAGAGAGATCGGCATTCTGCGCGCGCTCGGCGCGAGAAAGAAGGACATCCGCAACGTGTTTGTGGCGGAGACTTCGCTCATAGGGCTTGCCGCGGGCATATTGGGAATTGTGATCACCTATATACTCTCGCCGATCATCAGTCTCATCATAGGCGCGGTGACGGAAGTCCCCAACCTGTTGCATTTTCATCCGTTGCACGCGCTGTTGCTTGTCGCGCTGAGCTTGGTGCTGACGGTGCTGAGCGGCATAATACCCGCGATCGGAGCGTCGAGAAAGAACGTCGTCGACGCGCTGAGAATGGATTGATACATCGACGGAGGAGCGCTTGCTCCTCCGCGTTTTTTGTTGGCGGGTCCCTCTGCATTCTCCCTCGGGAAGTCGACATTCGTTGACAAAACGCGCAATATACTGTATAATAACCTATCGAAAACCTAAGCGAGCATATGCCAAAATGAACGACGCTGTTCTGGAGCCTTTGCAGGCTTACAAAACTCAATTGGAGCAACAATTCCTTGACAACACGGACGCCATGTTTGAGGATATGGTGAAGCGTTCGGGGATAGATCTCGCCCAAAATCGCGCGACCGCAAAGTCCTATCGCGCGGAGCTTGCCGTCGCAAAAAAATTGGAGGATAAGCTCTCGTCGCACAAGGCTTTGAGCGGTTTTTTGATATTCCTCATCGTGGCGGGATTCATCAGCGCCGCGATAGGAGTTTATCTGCTCGTACAGCAGTCCGCGCTCGCCGGAGGGCTGTGCCTGGGGTTGGGCTTGGCTGTGGCGGCGGCTATGCTGGGCGTGTTGCTCGGCGTCCTCAAACCCAAGATCAAGCACCTCGAGGAGGAAATTGACAAGCACTTTCAAAAGTCGAAAAAACTCCTTGACGAGTGCAATCGGCAGATGGCTCCGCTCAACAGCCTCTTCGATTCGAATATGACCAAACAACTGATCGAAAAGACGGTGCCGCTCCTCAACATAGACGACAACTTCAATATGCGCCGCTATGACTATCTGAGTGGCAAATACAACTTCCCCGCCGAAGCGCCCAACAATCGCTCCACGATAGGCATACTGACGGGCGAGATCTTGGGAAATCCGTTTGTGGTGGACAGAGAGCTTGTCACGTTTATGGGGACGGAGACATATTGGGGGCATCTTGTGATCACTTGGACGTCGACCTACACCGATTCGGAAGGAAACGTCCACACGCAGACGCACACGCAAACTCTGACCGCGTCCGTGACAAAGCCTATGCCCCGTTTCAAAAATGAGACCCGCCTCATCTACGGCAACGAGGCGGCGCCCAATCTGAGCTTCACGCACGAACCCTCTCACGCAGAGGATATGAGCGAAAATCAACTTGAGCGTCACGTCAAACGCGGCGTAAAAAAGATACGCAAAAAGCAGGAAAAACAACTCAAAAAAGGAAGCGGCAACTTCACGGGAATGGGCAACGAGGAGTTCGACGTGCTGTTCGGCGCGCTGGACCGCAACAACGAGGTGGAGTTCCGCCTGTTGTTCACTCCGCTAGCGCAAAAAAATATGCTCGCCCTGATGAAAGACGATATGTTCGGGGACGATTTCCAATTCGCGAAGAGGGGTCCGCTCAACTATATCAGCTCGGAACACTCCGCAAATTGGGATATGGACACGGACAGGACAAAATTTTTCTCCTATGACGCGGACATCGCCCGCTCCAAATTCAAGGACTTCAACGCGCAATATTTCAGATCGCTGTTCTTCGATCTCGCGCCGCTCCTCTCCATCCCGCTCTATCAGCAGATGAAGCCGCACGAATATATCTACAAGGACGTCTATTCCCGCAATTACACCTCGTACGAGGCGGAATATATGGCAAACTATATGGGGCAATCCGCGTTTGCCCACCCGCAATCCGCCACTCAAAGCATATTGAAAAGCTCCGTCATCGCAAAGGACGGAGAATCCGATCACGTCGAGATCACCGCGTATTCCTATCGCACGGAGCCGCGCGTGGACTTTGTCCCGATGTTGGGCGGCGACGGACATATGCACAGCGTCCCCGTCCCTTGGCAGGAATATATCCCCATCGAAAACCGCTCCACGATCAAGCTCAAGGAGCTGGGGCTGTCCGAGAGAGAGTACGACTCGAAGAGGTTCTCCTCCCAACTTGGCGACGCGGTGAAAAAGTATGGCAAATCCGCATATTCGCACGGCCTGCTCTGTTGCGCCGTGGACGCGACGGACAAAGCCTTCGACGCGGAAATATCAGATATTTTGAAAAAATAAACTCTCTTGGAGGTCAATTATGGCAAACGAATTGGACGAAATGAATGCCGTCACTCTCGAACAAGGGAACGACACGAAAGTCATCGCAAAGCAACTCGAGGTCAAAGTCGGCGTCGGGTCGAAGATCTTCGACGTGATCTGGTGGATCATTCCGCCGATCATTGGCGGGATCATCTGGAGCGTCGTCAAAGTCAAGGCGAAAAACTATTTCCAACAGTTGCAACAGAAATTGCAACACGACGCCTCGCAGATCGACAACTATCTCGAACAGCGCGTGCAGATCCTGAAAAACTGCGCTCGCCTCGTCGACAAGGCCATCGAACTCGACAAGGACACCTTCACCAAGATCGCGGAGCTGCGTTCGGGACGTACGGGCGCGCAGGATGACGCAGCAAGAAACGAGGTCGCCTCTCAACTTGACGCCATCGGCCGCAAAGTCAACATCGCGTTTGAAAACTATCCCGATCTTCGCGCGCATCAGGAGCTTGCGGACGCTATGCAACAAAACTCCTATCTGCAACGCGAGATAACCGCGGCGCGCGAGGTGTACAACGACACGGTCAACACCTGGAACCGCGAGATATTCAACTGGCCCGCAAAGCAGATCGTCGCCGCAAAAGCCGGCTACACAACGCGAATCCCCTTCGTTTTGGACGAGGAGACAAAGCAAGCCGCGCGCGGGGACTTCTTCTGAGCCAAATAAACCCGAACGTTTCGCGATATCCGAAAATCGGTCGAACGTCGCGATTTTCGCGGCAGAACGCAACGCGCTTTTATTGCGCGTCAAGATCAAACAAACAAAAAACCCTCTCCGTCGGGAGAGGGCGATTTTTTTTGTCCGCCTCAGTTGAGTTTGAGGATGAACTTTGTGGATTCCTGCGCTCTGCGCACTTCTGACATCTGGCGGATGACGCGGCGCGAGAATCTGTCCGCATTTTTGATGCCCTTGATGATCTCGGGCTTCTCCGCGTCCGAAATGATCGTGATGGAGCCGTATCCGAGCAAACGCTGTCCGCCCGTCTGATTGCTCTCGAGGATGCGCACTTCCCTGAGCGGAATGACGACGCTGCGCACGCTTGTCAAACCCTCGCGATAGACGATCTTGTCCTCCGTCACGATGAGTTCCTTGCTGTAAAGTTTCAGCGAAACGGCAAGCACGCTCAGCAACACGATCACCGCCGCGCCCAAAAGCGCCCAGCGAAGATAGGTGTCGACAAGATACTTCGGCTCGCCCGCGTTGCCGAAAAGTTGCTCTATTTTGCCGCCGAAGATCCAAAGCGCGGCTATGATCCCGCCCAATACCACGGCGATCAACACGCACGACAAATACGCCCACGCGGAAAATTTTGCCTTGGCGACGATACGTTCCGAACTAGAAAATTTTCTTTCCAATGTTTTCATATGGCTACCTACTTATTGCATTTGGGAAATTCGGCTATGTGCAACAGCGAACAGCCGAACGGGATGAACGTCCTCTCGAGGCTCTCCTCCGAGAAGTCCGGACGCCGCGGGATTTGAGTGAATCCGTTCACGTCATAATCCCAATTGAGTACGTTTTTGGCGCGGATCTGCAATTCAAACGGCGGAGCGTCATAGGAGAAGGGCTGTCTCGAAAACTCGTGGACGACCGTCGTCTCGCTCTCATACAGGGTGCGCGCGCCGCCCGTCAAGCGCCGCGACAACAGCGGAGCTATGTTCCACTTCTTGGAGAAATTGAAATTGATGATCCGCCTGTCCACCGGGTCTGCCGACGCGTCGAAGGGCAGTTTGTAGGACATCAGCAAATTGCCCTTGAACAGGCTTACGTTGCCGTCCTCGTCCTCCTCGACGGTGAGCGGAATGCCCATCTTGAGCATAAACGTACTGCCCGTACGCAAAATGCATTTGACGGAGATCTCCTTGGAGCCTGAGGCGACGACCTGTCCGCCGGAAATCACTTGCATAGTAGTGTTTTTGGGGACGCGGAATTTGATTTTCACTTCCGTCTCGCTGCTCGCCTGCTCCACCTTGAACACGACCGTGTTGCGGAAGGGATAGCCCGTCTTTTCGCTCAGCGTGATGTTGACACCCTCGACGGAAAGATCCATCGTGCAAGGCATATACGTGTAGAAATTGAGTTCGTCATTTTTGACGAGGCACGCCGCCTCGAGATAGAGCGGGAAGGCGCTCAAAACGGCGATCGCGCCGCGCGAGACCTTCTTTAAGAGAAAGGCGTTGCAAAATTCCGCCTCGCCGCCCGCAAGTTGCCTCGCCCTTGACGCCTCTTCCTGATTGACAAGCACGACGTCCTGCACCGCGGAACAGTCCGCAAAACAAGCTGCAGGAATGAGGTTGAACACGATGCGCTCAAGCAGATCCGCCAAGGAATAGTCTCCCGTCTCGCGAATGACCTCGACAAGCGACTCTATCATCTCGACAGCCGCCTGCACGTCTATGCCGCGCGCGGGATTCGTCCCCGCAAGATGAAGGTCGCAAGAGAACATTCCCGTGGGCGTGCCGTGATATTTCATCAGCTGTTTGACAAATTTCAAAGAGAGATTTTTGAGGGAATCGTCGCCTATGAATCTGCCGTAGGTGGCGGGATATTTGACGGCTTTTGCGACGTTCACGCCGTTTGTCTCCACCGCGGCGCTCTGCTTTTTCCACTGCTTTTCGACAAGCTCGGGAGTGAACGGCTTGAGCTTGCGCGACGCGGAAGAATCCACTTTGTCATAGCTGTAGACCGTCTTTTCCATACGCTTGAGCGCCTTTGGAGATATGTATTTGCCCGCGGGTTTTTTGTACGGAAACTTTTCCGCCAAACGGAACCACTCCGTGCCGACGTCCCTCAGCTTCTCGCCGAGGTCGTGCAACCACTCCTTGTCGGAATCCCTGTAGACCGTCTCCATCGCGACGATCTCGTCAAGCAGGCGCGCGCGCGAATTGTACCACGTCGGCGTGACGCCGAAGTTGTTGAATTGATGCTTGAAATAGCGCTTCAAAAACGCCATTATCCTCTCGCCGCCCGGCAGACCGTTGCCCTCGAGCAACTCATAGTAGCTCAAAAGCGCCTTGATCGCCTCTATCCTCGGAGAGAGCGCGCGATAGTTTGCGGGACCGAAATCGCCCCCCTCGCGCCCGCTGTTGAGCAACGTGCGAACAAGACTCGCCGCCTTGTCGCGCAACACTTTGTCGTCGAGCGCATTCGCCAAAAGCACAACGCCGCGGGCATATCGCGGCAGATTTTCGCCGCTTTCCCACTCCTCGCTGTGCATCAACCCGCCCAGCCTCTTCTGAAGGTTGTTCATCAGCGTCATTTCGTCCAACAGCCAGCCCGTCGGACGGACGCAAGCAAGAGACAATTTTTTGAGATTTTTGTCAACAGAGCGTGCCAATTTTTGCCGTACCCTTTGCGCCTGTGTGCGCGAGTATATAATATCTTATGATAACTATATCACAAATTGCACGCCAATGCAACAGCCTTTCGAATGTTTGAAAATTTTGTCAGCTATGCCAAATACACAAATCCCGCCGCGCAGATCACGCCCGCAAATACGCTGAGAGAGGGGAATTTCCCTCCGATTTCGATGGACTGCGGAAAAATGTCGAAAAGCGTGACGCACAGCATCGCTCCGCCCGACAGCGCGAGCGATATGCCCGTCGCGATCTCGCCAAGCCCGCCGATCGCAAGCCCCAATATCGCCCCGATCACGGTGGCGAATCCCGCAAGACAGGTCAGCAAGATCGCCTTGCCCGCGCCCAATCCCCCGCCCGCGAGCGGAGCGGAGATCGCCATCCCCTCGGGAACATTGTGTACGGCGATCGCGATCGCAACGGTAACGCCGAGAGAGAGTTCCTGCGAGCCTGCGCCGCCTATCGCCATCCCCTCGGGGATGTTGTGCAACGCGATCGCCGCCAACATAAGCAATCCCGCCCCGATCATACGGCGGCCGTCGCCCTTCCCCTCGGTCAGGATGTCCACAACTCCCATCGCGTCCACTCGCGCGCCCCGCCTTTTTCCTATCGCTCTCACAAGCGCGCAGACGCCGTAGATCAGCGCCGCGCCCGAAATCCACGCGCCTATGCAGGCGAGCGCGCCCGACTTTCCCAACGCGGAAAAACACTCGACGCTTTCGGGAGCCATCTCAAACGCGGATATGCCAAGCATCACGCCGCCCGCGAAGGCAAGCACCCTCGCGGTGACTTTTTCTCCCTTGTCCGCAAATATCGCGCCCAGCGCTCCGCCTATGCCCGTCCCCAAAACTCCCGCCGCGAGCGAGAGGATCGTGAGCTTCAAAAAAGGATCCATACCAAAGTATATGAAAAAATTTTTGAGCGCACGCTTTGCGACGTCATTTGTCAAAATTCGCGTTTTATTTGCATATTTCGACAAGATAAACTTCAGATCGCGTATTTTTTTACAAATTTTGTCAACAAAAACGCGCGCTTTGACAAGCTTTGGGGTTTGCGCGCGGCAATTTGAAGCATACTATGACTATGAGAGCGAGAGGGATAAAAATTTTGTTGGCGACTTTTGTCGCCGCGTTGCTGGGAGGAGTTTTTATGCAATCGGAAATCGCGTTTGCCGAGGCGCCGTGCGTCAAGTTGATCGGGCATTTCACCACATACTACGGCGAAAGCGGCGAGGGGAGAAAGAGCAACGTCGCTCTTGCCGCCGCGCGCGTCGACGGCACCGTGCTGTATCCCGAAGAGGAATTTTCTTTCAACGACGCGGTGGGCAGGCGCACCGCCGCAAACGGATTCAAAGAGGCGTACATCATCGTGGACGGCGAATTTATCGAGGGCATAGGCGGCGGAGTCTGCCAAGTGAGCAGTACGCTCTACAACTGCGCCCTGCTTGCGGGACTGGACGTGACTTGCGTGAGGCCGCACTCGCTCCCGGTGAGTTATGTCGCGCCGTCTTTTGACGCGATGGTGTCGTCTGCAAGCGATCTGAGATTTGTCAACACGCTGTCCTCGCCCATCACGCTGAGGATGAGCGCGGACGGGAAATACCTGCGCGCGGAGATCTACGGAGTGGAAGAAGTGACCGTGAGGCGGCGCAGCGAAACGATCGAAACTTTGCCCTATCCCACCGAATATATCGACGATCCCACAGCCGCGCTCGGCGAGGAAAAGATCGACTCCTACGGCAAAAACGGCATAAAATCGGAAGGATGGCTGGACTATTTCGAGGACGGCAAACTCGTAAGATCCGTGCTGATACGCCGAGACGTCTACGCGCCGCAAAAGCAGGTGATATTGCGCGGCATAAAAACGGAGCCGACGCTTTGACGCCGACTCCGAATTTCTCTGTGGATTTTTTGACGAGGCTCAATCCTCTATCATTTCCGACATATATTTGAGATAATGATCCGCCTTGTCCTGCGCCTCTGCGAGAGTGCCGCGGGAGGTCGCGACATAAAATTTGAGTTTGGGTTCCGTACCGCTCGGGCGCACGCATATCCAATCGCCGCCTTCGAGCAACAGTTTGAGCGCGTTCGTCTTGGGGAGAGTGATGGGTTCGGTTTTCGGCTCGCGGTCGTTGAAATAGGTCACGCCGTCCACAAAATCGCTTTGCGCGATCACGTGCGTGTCCGCGAGCTTGATGAAGCGCGTGTTTCTCAGCTCCTGCATTATGTTTTTCATCTTTTCCATTCCGTCAAGGCCGCCGAACGTGATGGATTTCGCCTTCTCGACATAAAAACCGAAGCGGTTGAATGCGTCCTGCAACACGCCGTACACCGAAAGCCCGCATTGCTCATAGTAGCACACCATCTCCGCAAACATCATCGAGGCGACGACTGCGTCCTTGTCGCGCGCGTGGGTGCCGACAAGAGAACCATAGCTCTCCTCGAAGCCGAAAATATAGGTGTATTCGCCGCTCTGCTCCCATTCCTTTATCTTTTCGCCGATAAATTTGAAGCCCGTGAGCACGTCGAAGGTCGTCACTCCGTAACTGTCTGCGAGTTTGCGCGCGAGTTCCGTGGTGACGATGGTCTTGACCACGGCGCCGTTTGCAGGCAACGTCCCCGTCTCCTTCTTGCGGCGAAGTATGTAGCCGAGCAACAGTACGCCGATCTGATTGCCGTTGAGCAACACGAATTTTCCGTCGCCGCCGCGCACCGCTATACCCATACGGTCCGCGTCCGGATCGGTGCCGATGACGATGTCGCTGCCTATCCTGTCCGCAAGCTCAACGCCCATCCTGAGCGTGTCCGCCTCTTCGGGATTGGGGACCCGCACGGTGGAAAAGTCGGGATCCGGCTTCGCCTGCTCCTCGACGACGTTGACCGTGATGCCCATCCTGTTCAGCACGGTCGTGACGGGCATATATCCGCTGCCATGCACGGGAGTGTAGACGATGCGCACATCCTTGCCGCGCTCCTTGACCGCCTCGGGAGAGAGGGAGAGCTTGAGTATCGCGTCAAAATAGCAATCGTCAACAGACTTGCCGATGACGGTGATATGGCGGTGGACTTTTTTGCCGTCCAGCCCTTTAACGCTCTCCGCGTCGAGCTTGACAGAAACCTGCTTTATGCCGAAATACGGGGTTTTTGAAATAAATTCGACCACTTTATCCGTCGATTCGGGCGACATCTGCGCGCCGTCCTCGCCATACACTTTGTAGCCGTTGTATATCTTCGGATTGTGCGAAGCGGTGATCATTATGCCCGCGATCGCATTGAGATGTCTGATCGCAAACGAACACATCGGCACGGGACGCACGCCCTCAAACAGGTAGGCGTTGACGCCGTTTGCCGCAAGCACTTTTGCCGCGACAATGGCAAATTCGCTCGAAAAGCGGCGAGTGTCATAGCTGATCACAACGCCCCTCTGCTTGGCTTCCTTGCCGAGCGTACCTATCCAATCCGCCAACCCTTTGGTCGCGCGAGCGACGGTGTACACGTTCATCCGCCCGACGCCCATATCCAGAACGCCGCGCATCCCCGCGGTGCCGAACTCGAGCGGAAGCGAAAACGCCTCTTTTCTCTCGTCGTCCGTCATCTCCTTCAGCCTTGCCTTCTCCGCTTTCGTAAGCTCGGAGCAGTTCAACCACTCGTTGTATCGATCAATAAAACCCATATCTACCTCCGCATATAATGCTGAAATTATTATATAAAACTTTATCGGTCAAGTCAATAGCGCGTCGAGGCGAAATATCGTCCGAGCAAAATCAAAGGCGGTCACGCCGCCTTCAACAACTTTTGCCCGATTTGTGCGATCGGTCGTCGATTTTTTCATATGCGAGCGTCGAAAAATCTTGCTCACGTCCTTTTTGCGTCGCGTTATGGACGCCAAAGATATTTTTCAAGCTCCACATATCCGTCAGCGTCCACCTCTATGCCGTCCTCACGGAGCAGAGTCGCCTGCACATCGGGGCCGCCGAACGCAAACGCCGGCGCGCAACGGCCAAAGCGATTCACAACGCGAAAACACGGGATATGCTGAGGATCGGGATTGAAATGCAACGCATATCCCACCGCGCGCGACGCCTTGGGCGAACCCGTCATCGCCGCGATCTGTCCATACGTCGCGACTTTTCCGCTCGGAATGCGCCTGACTATTTCATAAACTTTGTCATAATAGCTCATATATTCCTCTAGCGCGCGTTTTTATCGATACCCAGTTCCTCGGCGACTATCTCGGCGCAATCGCCGACAAGTTTTGCGCAGGGGCGTGATTTGTAATACTCGGGAGTGCGCGCGTCGGGAGCAGGACTTGTGACGGCAAGTTTTGCGCCGAGCAAGTCGCGGCATATGATGGAGCCGTTTTTCTCCTTGAATTTTGCGGCGAGGCGCTGTATGAGCGCATAATGTTCCCTCTTCGCGTCGAGGTCCGAAGGGTCGCTGTAGCCCTTGAGAAGCCCCGCGACGATAAACATCCCGCTGACCGCGCCGCACACTTCCCTGAGTCTGCCCATTCCGCCGCCGAACGAGGACGAAAGTTTGAGCAGAGTTTCCCTTCCCAAACCCAGGACGTCCGCAAAGGCGAGCGTAAGCGCCTGCGTACAATTGTAGCCCGCGAGGAAGTTCTGTTCCGCCGCCTCTCGCCGAGTCACTTTTCTATCTCCTTGAGCGCCATATCCACAAGATCTCTGTCCGCGAGGCTCTCCACGTTGCCCGCGTCGACCGCCGCCGCGATAGATGCGTCAATGGGCAGGCGAGCAAGCACTTTGAGGTCAAAATCCGTCGCGACCTCGTCCACTTTGCCGCCGCCGAACAGCTCTATCTGCTTGCCGCAATCGGGACAGACGAGATAGCTCATATTCTCGATGACGCCGTAAATTTTGACATTCATCGTCTTTGCCATCTTGACCGCCTTCTCCACGATCATACTGACAAGCTCCTGCGGAGACGTCACGATGATGATGCCGTCCAGCTTGATGGATTGGAAAACCGTGAGCGGCACGTCGCCCGTCCCCGGGGGCATATCCACAAACATAT
>CANQZE010000019.1 GCA_947628255.1 uncultured Clostridia bacterium
GCGCATGCGCTCGGGGTGGAAATGCCATTTATACTCGAGGCAATTGAAGAACTTGAACCCGTGCCGCACAGGATGCAACTTTTGAAGGGAGATGGGATACTCATAATCGACGACAGTTTCAATTCCAATCCCGACGGAGCGGCTTGCGCTCTTGACGCGCTTGAAATGTTGCCGATGAGAAAGGTCGTGCTGACTCCGGGACTCGTGGAGTTGGGGAACAGGGAGAGGGAGGAAAACTACAAACTCGGACAACGCATAGGCGCGGTCGCCGATCTCGTGTTGCTTGTAGGGGCAAAGCGCACGGACCCGATAAGGCGCGGCATATTGGACGGCGGTTTCGGCGGCGAGATACACATCTACGATTCGCTGGCGGGCGCCGAGAGCGATTTCAAAAACAGACTCGTATTCGGTGACGCTCTGCTCATCCTGAACGACTTGCCTGATATCTATTACGAAAAGTATAAATAGCAAAAGTATTCTAAAAACCCCCTAAATTTGAAATACTTTTGGATTTTATGTCCGAATTTTAACATTTGATATGTCTTGATTGCACTTGTGGACATATCGTCGCATATAAAGATGAGAGGAGTTGTTATGAAAAAGAAAGTGGCTGTGTTTTTCGGCGGCAGGTCAATGGAGAGCGACATATCCGTGATAACGGCGTTGCAGACTCTGAAAGCGATCGACGCGTCGAGGTATAAAGTCGAACCCGTGTATATGTCCGAAGGCAAATTTTTCGTTGACGGCGTGGACAAAATAAGCGCTTTCAAAAATTTCAACCCGACGGAGCATAAACAGGCGTATCTGTTGGGCGGGGGACTGTATGAGCTGAAGCGCGAAAAACTGAAGAGATATTTCGTCCCCGACGTCGCGCTGGTTTGTTGTCACGGCGGAGAGGGCGAAGGCGGAATATTGCAGGCTATGCTCGAATTCAACGGGATCAAATACACCTCTTGCTCCCAACTGACGTCCGCACTCTTGTTGGACAAGGCGATGTCGAAGAGGGTATTTGAAAATATGCTGCTCAACGTCCTGCCTCACGGCGAAGCGACAAAGGAAGACTTCGAAGCGGACGAGGACGCCGTTATCTCCGCGCTCGAGGGGCTTGAATACCCGTTGATCGTCAAGCCGTCAAGGCTTGGCAGTAGCATCGGCATATCCGCCGCAAAAAGCAGGGAAGAACTCAAATACGCGCTTGAAGTGGCGTTCCATTTTGATCGCGAAGTCGTCGTCGAACATATGCTTGAAAACTTCATCGAGGTCAATTGCGCCGCTATGCGCGACGGCGACAAGATCATAGCGTCAGACATCGAGCAGCCGCTCTCATCGGGGGATTTCCTCTCGTTTGACGACAAATATATGGCGTCGGGAAAAATGAGCGGAAGCGAGCGGCGTATCCCCGCGGATATCGGGGCGACGGGACTCATCGTCAAGGCAACGACGGAGAGGATATATCGCGAGCTTTCCCTCGACGGCGTGATAAGAGCGGACTATCTCATAGACAGCTCGTCGCGCGTCTACATCAACGAGGTCAACACGATCCCCGGCTCGATGGCGTTTTATCTCTTCCGCGATATACCTCACGGTGAACTCATTTCAAAACTCATAGAAAACGCTTCCTTAAAGCAAGCGGTATCCCCGAAATCGTACAGAACGGAAGTGCTTTCGCACTTTGGAGACGGCAACAAGATCGCAAAATGAATGCCCGAGACATCTCGCAATGTCCCGCCTTTTTTGCTCGACGCGGCGCGAATACAATTCACTTGTTAAGTTTTCTTCACATTTGCTCCGACTCCGCGTCGCGTCTCTTTGCGCCGGGGGAGGGGCGGAGCCGCCAAAAACGCATATTTTGGGAATCTAAACGCACAAATTGTCAACTTTTGTCGGTTGACAATTTCGCAAATTAAACATACATTAAACTGCAAAAAAAATTCGGAGAGTGTTGCAATCCGAATTTTTAGAGTGTATAATACTGCATAAAGAGTGGGGCGTGACGGCAAGGGCTTAGACTCCGTCCAGTTGCACGACGTCCTTCAGGGCGGACGGCAGATACACGATGACGCGTTTGTCCGACGGCAGGTCGTTTACGAAAAACAACAGCTTGTCCAGCGCAGATCTCGGCGCGGACGGCGCGGGATTTTCGGAGACGGAAAATGTGCGCTCCTCCTCATTGTAGGCAAATACGAGCTGGTTCTCATAGGAGACGAAGGCTTTGACGGTGATAAATCCCAGTTTGTCCTCGTCGTCGGTGAATACGATCTCCGCCTTCTTTGAGATCAGATCGAAGTCGATCTCGTCCAGATCGTAAGCGTGCGTGGACGGATCCTCTATGGCAAATTTCAAATCACGCGATTTCACGTCGGCAAAATAGCCGTGCGCTTCGCGATAGGGGCCGACGGCGTCTATCCACTTCGAGCGATCGACGCAACCGAGCGCCGCGGAGATTATCGTAAACACGGATCCGATGAGCAACGCGACAAGCGCGATATTGGGTAACGTGAGATATTTTTTGAAGGAAAAATTGTCCTCGACGGAAGTTTTCTCTTCGGGGGTCGTCTTGTCGGGATGTTGCCAGCCCATACTCTTGTCGTAAAACGCATAGTAGCGCTTGAAGGCGGCGATCAATCCGAATCCGCTTCCCGTGAGGATGAATCCGGCGCCTATCAGAATCAGGCTTATCATTGCGGAGCGAAACGCGCAAGCGCAAACCACGCAATAAAATATCAAAAGGAGTCCTCCCGCAAAACACGCGGTTATGAGCGTCGCGAGCAGGACGAACGGTATGTTGATGAGCAATCTTTTGAGAAAACTGTTCTTTTGAGTGGCTATCCTCTTCATAAGACCGATTATACACTTCAAGATAAACAAAGTCAAATCCAAATGATAACGATGCGGCAGGCATAAAAAGCGCGGCGTCCTCATACAGTCAAATAGACGTTATTCGACCAAGTACGAGCAAAAATTTCGTATTTTGCGCGAATGACGGCGTAAGATTGAGGTGAAGGATGTTTTTGACGCTGAGGCGTAAGAGCCTTGTGTACGCGGCTGCATTTTCGGTTGCGTGTCTGATTTTGATCTGCGCGTTGACGGCGACGTCGACGGCGGCCGTGTTCTTCGGTAAGACATCGCGCAAGATCCCCGTGTACGGCGTCGCCGTGGAAGGGGACGACAAGCCAATCGCTTTGACCTTCGACGCGGCGTGGGGTGCGGACAAGACGCAGGGCATCCTCGACATTATGCAAAAATTCGAAGCGAAGGGAACTTTCTTCCTTGTGGGTTTTTGGATAGATAAGTACGAGGAGGAGACAAAAGCCATTGCGGACGCAGGATTCGAGATCGGCAATCACTCGCGCAATCATCTGAATATGCCGAAGCTCTCCGACAGCGAGATAAGAGCAGAGATCAGATATGTCAACGACAAGGTCCTTCAGCTCACGGGCAAGCGCCCGACCTATTTCAGAGCGCCTTTCGGAGACTACAGCGACAGACTCGTGAACGCGGTCGAGGCGATGGATATGGTCGAGGTGCAGTGGTCCATCGACAGTCTGGATTGGAAAGGATTGAGCGCGAAGCAGATATACGATCGCGTCATTCCCAAGGCAAAGGGCGGAGACATAGTCCTCTTCCACAACAATTCCGACCACGTGCTTGACGCTTTGCCGATGATACTCACGGCGCTGAAGTCTCGCGGATTCAGGTTTGTCACGCTTGGCGAGCTTGTCGCGACAGAGGGCTACAGCGTGGACAACAACGGCGTGCAGCACAAGGCGGCATAAAATTTTCGAAACATATCAAAAGGGCGCAGCCCCAAATAAACCATTTAGGCGTTAAAACCGTCTAACGGAGGATCTGATGAGTTACGAACAGATGCAAAACAACAAGGTTTTTCTGTCGGGAAAGATCGTGAGCGAACCTGTGTTTTCTCACGAGATGATGGGTGAAGGGTTTTATGACTTTTCCGTCGCGATCAAGCGTCTGAGCGGGCAGGAAGACATTATCCCCGCCACAATTTCCGAAAGGCTTATGAGTGGATGCGATTTCGGCGTCGGAGCCGAGATCGGCGCCATTGGGCAGTTCAGAAGTTACAACAAACTTGTGGGAGAGAAGAGCAAACTGGTACTCAGAGTGTTCATAAGAGAGCTTGCTCCTCCCGACTCGGACAACCCCAACACGATAGAACTCGAGGGCTTCATTTGCAAGCCTCCCGTCTACAGGCAGACTCCCTTCAAGCGCGAGATCGCCGATATGCTCATCGCAGTCAACCGCGCGTACAACAAGTCCGACTACATCCCCGCTATCGCGTGGGGCAGGAACGCGAGATACGCGAGCGGCTTCGAGGTGGGCAGCAAGGTGCGACTGACGGGCAGGATCCAATCGAGGATATATCAAAAACAGGTCGAAGAAGGCGTCGTCGAGGAGAGGACGGCATACGAAGTGTCCATCTCCAAGCTCGAGTTGCTCGAAAAACCCGTCGCGCAACCGGTCGAGACGGCGACAGAGGAGGAATATCCTCCGATCGCTCCCGATTATAAGGACTGACTTCGCATTTCGGCAAAAAGATATCCAACGCGCGCGGAAAACTTCGCGGAAAACATTATTTCGCGCGTGAAAAATTTTGATAGGACGGACTTTTTCCGTCCTTTTTTGATATTTTTTTGAGCTTTGCCTATTTACAAGTCGGCGGATATGTTATATAATAAACTATCTATAATAATCTCGCGCTGTCTGCGCGCGCCATAAGGGAGAAAATATGAAACTCAAAGAATTCACACTCAAACTTGCCTACAAGTTGGACGGAAAAGAGACGTCGTTGATCATCGACGGCGGCGAAGCGCTCAAAGGCTATACGGACGGAGTCGTCTCGGTCAAAGAGGAATGCGAGGAGGGAAGGCTCCGCGTCACGCTCGTTTCGCAAAAGCGTATAGAACTTACGCTTGCCGAGCTGATCTACGATCGCTATTTCGAAAAGGGAGAGGCGTTTTTCGCCAACGGCTTCCAATCCTGGACTGTTTCAAGGGAATATCGTCACGGCGAACAGCAAAAGGGTCTCAGCGCCATCTGCCGCGCCATCCCCATCGCGAGGAAGTTTGCGGGAGCAAGCGGAGATTATCACTTCACGCAATACGGCAGAGATCTTTATCACTCCTTCACATATACGTATCTGCGCAACGGCGACAAGGTCGATCTGCTGGGTTCTCTCAACGAGAGGACGGGATATACCGTGTTCTATGCCGATATGAGAGAGAACATCCTCGCCGTCGTAAAGGACGTCGAAGGTCTGCAGACGGAGGGCGAATACGAGCTGTTTGACATCGTCGAGTTCCTCGGCGGTTATGACTCCGTGTTTGACTCCTATTTTGCGGCGTATCCGCTCAAAAAGACGGGCGGGGTGACGCATCTTGCGGGATACACGTCGTGGTACAATTATTATCAAGGCATAGACGAGAAGATCATTTTGCGCGACCTCGAGGGCTTGCGCAGAGCGGAAGATCTTGCGGATATATTCCAGATCGACGACGGTTTCGAGACGAAGGTCGGCGATTGGACGATAGACTCCGAGAAATTTCCCAACGGGCTTGAACCCGTCGTGGACAAGATCCACGCGCAGGGGCTGAAAGCGGGGTTGTGGCTCGCGCCGTTTGCGGCGGAATTCAAAGCGGAGATCATCAAGCAACATCCCGAGTGGCTCATCAGGGACAAGAAGGGCAAACCTATCATCAGCGGAATGGCGTGGATGGGTTTCTACGCGCTCGATTTCGAACTTGACGAGGTCAAAGACTACATCCGCGCGCTGTTCAAACGCGTTTTCGAGGAGTGGGGCTTCGATATGGTGAAGCTGGACTTCCTCTACAGCGCCGCAATATATCCGAGAAACGGCAAGACTCGCGGTCAGCTTATGTGCGAAGCGATGGAGTTTTTGAGAGAGTGTTGCGGGGATAAACTCATCCTCGGTTGCGGCGTGCCTCTCGGGCCGTCCTTCGGCATTGTGGACGCCTGCAGGATAGGATGCGACGCGGAAAACAGCTTCAAAGACAAATTCTATGTGAAGCTCACCAATCAAGAGATCATTTCCACTCGCAACTCTATGAACAACGCCGTGTTCCGCCGTCACCTCGACGGAAGGATCTTCGCGAACGATCCCGATGTGTTCTTCTTGAGGGAGGGCGGCGTAAAACCCGCAAAATACACGCTCGAGCAGAAAAAGTTGCTCGCGAAAGTCAACAATATGTTTGGCAGCGTGCTGTTTGTGAGCGACGATATCGGCGAATATCCCGAGGAGATGGTCGAGCTGCTCAAACAGACCTACGTCCCATTCGAGGGCAACATCACTTGCGCGGAGTATGTCGGGGCGGATGTGATCGCGATCAACTATACGCTGAAGGGAGAAAAACATCGCTTCAGTTTTGACTCGCGCTCCGGCGCCTATGAGGACAGCGTTCTCAAATGATCGACGTCGCCGCATTAAACGATATCCGCGCGCTCGCGGCAAGTTATGGGGCGAAACTCATTGTAGCCACAAAAACTCAGCCCGCGTCCGTCGTCGAGCGACTGCACGAGTTGGCGCCCGAAGTCATTATGGGTGAAAATCGCGTGCAGGAATTGGTCCAAAAGTACGATCCCGCGCTCGAGTGGCATATGATCGGCAGATTGCAGACCAACAAGGTGAAGTACATCGCCGACAAAGTTTGCCTCATCCACTCGCTGGACAGGGAAGATCTCGCGGCGCAGATAGACAGGCAAGCGGCGAAGTTCGGCAGGATACAGAGCGTGCTTGTCGAGGTCAATATGGGCGGGGAGGAGTCAAAAGGCGGCGTCCCGCCACAGCTTGCGGGAGAGTTTATCGCGGGGCTTGTCGGATATGAACATATCTCGATCGAGGGCGTTATGACCGTGATGCCTCGCACCGATGACGAGCGGGCTTTGGCACGGCTGTACGGCGAGCTTTTGTCGCTGTATGAGGACGTCAAGAAAATAAGTCAAAAAAATGCGGATATCAAATATCTCTCGGCAGGGATGTCCGCAGATTACAAAATAGCGCTGGACTACGGCGCAAATATGCTGAGGATCGGCAGGGCTATCTTCGGAGAGAGGCCCCGCAATACGCAGGATATATAGGAGACATTATGGCAGAAAGAGGTTATTTCGGCAATCGGGACGACAGATTTGGCAGAGATCGCCGCGCTATGGACGCGTTTTCTCCGCGCCCGTCGTACGCTCAGGGAGACTATCCTCCGCAGGGCGGATATGTTCCGCAAGGCGGTTATCCGCAGGGCGGCTTTGCGCAACAGGGCGCCTATCAACCGTCAAACGGCAATGTGACGATCAGGCATCCGCGCACATATCAAGATGTGCAAAATCTTATAGACAGACTGAAGATGAGAGAGCAGGTCATCGTTGATTTTTCCACGCTCAACAAGCAGTCCGTCTTTCGCATCCTCGACTTTTTGAGCGGCGCGATATATGCGCTTGGCGGCAGCGTACAGCAACTCAGAGACAATATGTTTTTGTTTGTGCCTGCGGGCGTCGCGATCAACGTCCCGCCCGAACTTAGCAGGAGATAACTATGGCGCTCTTTTCAAAGGAGAATTTTTCGGGCGAGGGCATAAAGAATAACCTCAAAAAATTTGCCTCCGCGGCGCGCGAAGCCATCAAAAAGCGTTGGTGGGTGATGCTCATCGAGCTTGTCGCGCTCGCCGTGCTTTTGCTTGCCGATCTGCTGAGCAAGGAATATATCGTGCCGTTTTTGATGACACAACCGGGGCATACCTACAAGCTCATCCCGGGGTTTATTCACCTCACCTATTCCGAGAATACGGGCGCGGGATTCGGTATGCTGTCCGGCAACACGACGTTTTTGATCGTCATCACGTTTATCGTGATAATAGGCTTGCTTGTGTTCCTCATCCTCGCTCAGAAGCAGAACGAGTGGTTGCGCGCGTCGCTTTTGCTCATCGTCGGCGGCGGGATTGGCAACCTTGTGGACAGGATGGGCCTCGGCTATGTGCGAGACTTCATCGAATACGCATTTCTGAAGAATTTCGCGATCTGCAACGTCGCGGACGTGTTTGTGACAGTGGGAGCCTTTATGCTCATCGTCGTACTCATCGTGATGCTCGTCAAGGAAGGGCGCAAAAATCAGAAGGAATTTGAAGAGGAACAGAGGGGCAAGCCTCAAGAAGAAGTTGCGGATCCTCTCGACGCACCCGTCAATCTCAATCCTATGCTGTCCTCTCCCAACGAGTACAAGTTTGAGGAACCGAACGGCGAGGCAGAGGCGCGAAATGCGACGGACGAGGAAAAGCCTGCCGATGACGGAGCAAAGGACTCCGCCGAGGCGTGGCAGGCGTCGCAAACTTCAAGCGACGAAGCGGACTCCTCAAACGGAGAAGAAAAATAAATGAGCGTCGTTGACAGAGACAAAATTCGTTTGGATGTTTTCATATCCGAGAATTACGGCGTTTCGCGGTCGCAGGCAAAGGCGGCGATCGAGAGCGAAGGCGCTTTGGTCAACGGCGTTTTGCGTTTCAAAAGCGGATTCGAACTCAAAGCGGGGGACGACGTGCAATTTTGCGTGCCTGCCGCGCGCGAGCTTGAGATCAAGGCGGAAAACATCCCCCTCAACATAGTCTATCAAGACGAGTATATGGCGGTGATAGACAAGCCGCAGGGGATGGTCGTCCATCCCGCCTCGTCTTACACGAAGAGCGATACGCTTGTCAACGCGTTGCTTTTCAATATGGACAATCTGAGCGGCATAAACGGCGTGATCCGCCCCGGCATCGTGCATAGACTGGACAAGGATACGTCGGGTCTGATTGTCATCGCCAAAAACGACGAAGCGCACAGATCTCTCGCTTCTCAGATTGAAAAAAAGACCGCGCGCCGCGTGTATATCGGGCTTTGCGACGGCAATTTCAAGCAATCCGAAGGCACGGTGGACGCTCCCATCGGGCGAAGCAAACGCGACCGCAAAAAGATGGCTATCGTCGAGGACGGCAAGCGCGCCGTCACGCACTTCAGAGTGATAGAAAATTTCGGAGCATATTCTCTTGTCCGCTTCGAACTCGAGACGGGACGTACGCATCAGATCCGAGTGCATTCTGCGTCGTTGCGTCATCCAATTGTCGGCGACAGCGTGTACGGAGGCTCGACGAAATTGTACGGAAAAGGGCAATTGCTTCACGCGTGTATGCTCACTCTCCGCCATCCGCACACAGGCGAGGAGATGCGCTTCACCGCGCCGCTTCCTGCCGCATTCGCGCACGCGCTTGAAGTCATCCGCAAAAAATAAAATACATTTTGAAAATCTAATCGAATAGATAGCTGAAAACTGCGTCGGCAACGCCGATTTTTTTATTTTGCTTGATATTTTTGCGCATTGATGATAAAATATGCTTGCAGAACTTGATGGATATTTTTTTGTATTGGGCAGTTCAGGCTGTTTGATTATTGTTAGATTAAGGAATAAATTGGGTAGTTATACCTGTTTCCGACCCTTGATCTAACAAATTTATAGCCTGGGTCCATCGGTTCTGCAAACTTTGGGAACGGTATGCTACATGCCGTTCCTCGCGGACGGCATTTCTTTTTTGCCGAATTCGCTTCCGCGAAAAATGAGGTGCAGGGCGTATGACGAGCAACGGAATATTTGATCAAAACGCAAAGATTTGTTCTTGTTTCGGACACAAAGAGATCTCCGTCACTGAAGAAATGCGCAAAAATTTGCGACAGAGCATTGCTTCCGCATTGGACGACGGCATAAAAATTTTTTTGTTTGGCGGGTTGAGCGCATTTGACGATCTTGTGTACGACGTAGTTTCCGCATTGAAGAATGAAAGAGTCGACGAGAGCGTCAAAAGAGTGTTTTGTTTTCCGCTCGACAAGCAGCTTCGCAAGCCGCCGCGTTGGTATGTGAAAAAAGATTACGAAGAGATGATATGTCCTCCGAAATCCTTTGACGGTTGGTACGATTCTATCTATTTCCGCAATTGTTCGATGATAGATATGAGCGATCTCGTGCTGTTTTGCACGCACGACGCAGGCAGAAGCGGCTCTTTTCAAGCATACAAGTACGCCGTGAAAAAGCATAAAAAGATCATAAATTTTTTCGAGTCATAGTTTTTTTGAAAAACAGTTGTTGCAAATTCGCTTAAAATTCGCCGTCGGACCATTCGTCGTATGGGTCGTATCCGATTTGGCGATGGGACTCCTCTTCGCGTGAGGAGGGGCTGTTCCTCAAAAATTTTTTGAAGAGATCTTCATATTGCGGCGAGCCTTTTGGGACGCGGCTTTTGACGCTTTTGAGTTTTTCAAACGGATAGGGGGCTTTGTCCGCCGTCGTCCTGTCTATATAGGCAACAAGCGTGTATTTTGCGCCTTCATCCGTGATGACCTCGGCAAAGTCGCCCGCGTGTATCTCGAAGTCCGAAATATAGCAATATGTGCATTCGTCGGTGCATTTGAAGATGACGTTGGCAAACGTGTATATCTTGTCGTCATTTGTTTTATCGCTCATTTTTTCACCAAAAACTCCTCGTGTGCGTCGGGAGTCGCCAAAATCGTCTTATAGTTGACGTAGATCACCTGCCCGGGATGACCGTTCGGTTGTCTTTTGACGTTTTTGCGCTCCGTATAATCGACGTCGAAGCTCGCGCTCTTTGTGCTTGCGGTGATCTCGGCGGCGACGCCAAGCACCTTTTGCGGGACGGGGCGGCCATCCGTCAGGATCACGGTGTGCGCGCCGTGTTCGGCTTTCAGATGCATCCAGATGTCGTTTGACGAGGCGATCTTGAAGGTCAGCTCCTCGTTTTGGATGTTGTTCTTGCCGCGATAGATGTAAAATCCGTCCACAAGATACACATAGGGCGGGTCGGGCTGTTCCTTGCGCACTTTGCCTTTTTGAGGCTTCTTTTTGACGCCCGTTATGGACGAGACCTCTTCCTCTATGGGCGCGACGGACGCGTCAAAGGGCAGGTTGTTCAGCTCTTCCTCTATCGAGACGACATAGTCCAGCAGATTTTTGTCCTGCACGAGCTTCTTTTCAACAAATTCCTTCGTGCGCTTGAGCTTGTTGTATTTGGCGTAATAATTTGCGGAATTTCTCGACGGCGGCAACTTCACGTCAAGCGGGATGTCGATCTCCTCGCCGTCGTAATAGTTGAAGCAATGCAGGGCGGAGTCGCCGCGCTTGAGCAGATAGATGTTGTTGATGATCAACTCTCCCCACACGCGGTATTTGTCCATCTCTTCGCACTCTTTGAGGCGCTGAACGTCGTCCGCGATATTTTTTTGCACGCGTTGGCGCAGTCTCTTCACTTGCGACGTCAGAGTCTTGAGGCGCGCCTTGTTGCGGTTTTCGCGATCGACGGAAGTGTAAAGCGCGTCGTACGCTTCGCTCATAGTTGCAAAGCGCCGCACATTGTCGCCGTTGTCAAGGCTTCTGAACACGATGGGATATGCCTCGTCGGAAATTATGCAAGGCTCGCTGTCTATGTGCCTGAACTCTTCAAGCGCTCTGTCGAGAGAGGCGCGCGCTGTTTCGGACAGAGGACCCGTCTCGTCCTCTATGCCCGCGCGGGTCAGAAGCTCCGTGAGGGTCGCGCCGCTAAATCCCGAAATGTTTGCGGTCAGATATTTGCGCAGATCGCCGCCCGCAAAGCCGTCCAAAACAGCGGAACAATCGTTCAGATAGCAGATTTTCGGCTGTGGAACTGGGCTGTACTTCACGCCGCGCAACACGACGTGACTTCGCGTGATGTCAAGAGGCAGATGTTTGATCGCGTCAAGGACGACGAGGTTGGAATCCGTGAAGACGATGTTCGAATATCTGTTCATAATCTCCACAAACAAAAAATATGTCGCGTCGTCAAAAAGCTCCGTCTTGGCGTTGAATTTGACGCGTATGATCCTGTCACAATTGTATATGGACACGCCGTCTATGCTCGCGGCGCTCAGATATTTGCGGAGCAACATCAGCATACCGGGCGCGGTCGCGGGACTTTGCTTTTTGGAAGTCGTGAGATGGATGCGCGGCGTTTGTGCGTTGCAGGAAGCCACAAGGCACATATTTTTGCCTTGATTTCTCAAAAAAAAGCGCAGCTCGTCCGTTTCGGGCTGTTGGATCTTGTCTATTCTTGCGCCGCTCAAAACCTCGTTGAGTTCTTTTGCGAGCGCTCTCAATGCAAAAAGGTCGCTTCCCATATTTTTATGCTAGCATTATTTTTGTGAATTTTCAACCCAATAGGGCATTTTTTATGTTGCATTTTGTTGAGTCATCTGTTATAATCTCTATTACTTGTAAAATTATTGTATGCCCAATGGCATAGGAGGAGCAATGAACTATACAGTCGAGAAGCTCGAAAAGAGCCAAATCAAATTCAACTATACCGCTTCGGCAGAGGATTACAATCAAGCTGTAGTCGCCGTTTACAACAGGACGAAGGGCAAATACAACGTCCCCGGCTTCAGAAAAGGTCACGCGCCCCGCAAAGTAATCGAGGGAATGTACGGTCCGTTTGTGTTTTTCTCGGACGCCGTCAACGACCTCGTGGACAAAGCGCTTGACGAGATCGAGAAGAGCGGCGAGTCTGATATCGTGTCCGCGGACAGCGTCGATGACGTCGATACCCTCGAGGACGGCGGCGTCAAATTTGCGCTCACGGTGACCGTCAAACCCGAAGTCAAGCTCGGCGAGTACAGAGGAATGGGTGTGGAAAAGAAGGAAGAGACCGTCTCGGACAAGGACGTTGAGGACTTCATCGGCAATCAACAGCTCAAGCAGGCAAGGCTTATAGACATCGACGGCGAGGCGCAGACGGGCAACACCGTCACGATCGATTTTGTCGGCACGCAGGACGGCGTCGCGTTTGACGGCGGTTCCGGCAACGATTATGATCTCGAACTCGGTTCGGGCACATTTATCCCCGGCTTCGAGGAGCAACTTGTCGGCGTCAAGGCGGGCGACAAGAAGGACGTCGTCGTGACTTTCCCCGAAAATTACGGCGCGGAGAATCTTGCGGGAAAAGAGGCGAAATTCGAATGCACGGTCAAAGCCGTCAAAAAGAAGGAATTGCCCGCTCTCGACGACGAATTCGCAAAGGACATCTCGGAGTTTTCCACTCTCGAGGAGTACAGAGCGGACGTGAGAGCTACGCTTGAAAAAGAGGCGGCAAAGCGCAGCGAACGCGCATACGAGGACGCCATCGCCGACAAACTTGTCGAACTCAGCGAGGTCGAGATCCCCAAGAGTATGATAGAGCAAGAGGCGAGGGATATGGTGCGCGATTTCGAAACGCGTCTGAGCTATCAAGGCTTGAAGCTCGACCAATATCTCGAATATGTCAAAATGACTCGCGAGCAACTGCTTGACGAGTACAGGCAGGGCGCAGAGCAACGCGTCAAGGTGCGCCTCGTGATGGAAGCCGTTGTGGAAAAGGAAAATCTGCAGATCTCCGACGATGAGATCAACGCCAAGATCGCCGAAATCGCCGAGGAAAGCTCGATGACGGAGGAAGAATATCGCAAGAAACTCGATCGCGACGAATTTGACTATATCGTCAATTCCATAATGTCGGCAAAGCTCATCAAGGTCCTCAAGGAGCGCAACGAGCAACCCGCTCCCGCGGAGGGAGAAAAGGCGGCGTCCGACAATGCGGACGCTCCCAAGACGGAAGCTAAACCCGCCAAGAAGCCCGCCGCAAAGAAGCCCGCGAAGAAGGAAACGGCTCCCGCGGAGGAAGCTCCCGCCGATGCTACTCCAGCAGAGGAATCTCCCGAACAGCCCGCCGAAGAGCCGAAAAAGAAAGCTCCCGCAAAAAAAACGACAAAAAAGGCGGAACCCAAGACAGATAGCGCAGAATAAAACCTTCGCGCAATGTGTAAAATAAAACGACTGCCTTTGCTCAGGCGAGGCAGTCCGACTTTTGTCGGATACGGAGGAATTTATTATGGATATAAGAAATCAGTTTGTCCCGATGGTCATCGAACAGACCGGGAGAGGCGAGCGGTCATACGATATTTACAGCCGCCTGCTCGAGGACAGGATAATATTCTTGACGGGAGAGATTGACGATCACGTCGCGGATTCCGTCGTGGCGCAGCTCATATATCTCGAAGGCAAGGATTCTCAAAAGGACATCAGCCTGTACATCAACAGCCCGGGCGGTTCCGTTTCGGCGGGGCTGGCGATCTTTGACACGATGAACTACATCAAGTGCGACGTCTCCACGATCTGCATAGGTATGGCGGCGTCAATGGGCGCGTTTTTGCTCTCGTCCGGCGCAAAGGGAAAGAGATTTGCGCTTCCCAACGCGAAGATAATGATACATCAGCCCTTGGGCGGCGCGCAGGGACAGGCGAG
>CANQZE010000020.1 GCA_947628255.1 uncultured Clostridia bacterium
GATCACCGTGCCGTCCGCCGCCGCGTACACGTTGAGATCATCCGATGTGAAGTCGACGCCGCTGTGGACCGCCCAATCCTGCATCGTACTGCTGTACACAAGCTCTTCGAGGTCGCAATCCTTGAGGACGGAGCCGTTGCACGGCTTGATAAACGTGAGCTTTTTCTCCGTCTGTCCGGGATCGTTTTCGTCGGGTTTTGAGGGGTCGTTCGGCGTGGCAGGATCGTCTTGATTTTGATTGCCGCCGTCGTCGGGCTTTTGCGTATCGTCGGGATTTTCGGGCAGGACGGTCTGATTGTTATCGACATTCAAAGTCGGATCCTGCCTGCCGTTGTTTCTCGTGACGGCAAGTGCAATGACCGTGGCGACGGATGCAATGCACAAAACGATAAGAAAGTAGAATGCGTTGCGCTTCAAAAAGCCGCCAAAACGCTTCATTGCAACTGAAAATTTACTCATTTTTGTACCTCCGATTTGCAGTGATTATTGACAGCGCGACGGAGTTTATACAAAAGTTTGAAAATTTTTCGGAGATCATAGTCGAGTGCTCGCCGATTTTCTTGCGCGCGATAAAAAATATTTTGACGAAGGGGATATATAAGTGTATAATTATCCATATGAAAACCATACATTGTTCGTTGTACGAATTTATGCGCGATTATCACGCGAAAGATGATCGACTCGCCGTCAAGTGCCGCAATAAAGAGATGCGCTTCGGGAGGCTGTTCAAGGAGATCGACAGAGTCGCCTCGGGGCTTTACGCTATGGGCGTGAGGAAGGGAGACTCCGTTATGCTTGCGTTGCCCAACATAATCCAGAACGTCGTCGCAGTGTACGCTTGCTCGAGGATAGGCGCCGTGGCGGCTATGATACATCCGCTTTACTCCGCGGACGAGTTTGAGGCGGCGGTCAAGAAAATTTTGCCCAAGGTCGTCTTTTTGTCGGACATCAATCTCAAAAAGTTCAAGTCGAGGATAGGCGGCGCGAAACTTGTGATCTGCCCATATCTCGTATATGGCTTTCTTGGACTCAAGCGCGGCAAAACCTTTGAGGAGTATTTCGGCGACGGCGAAGAGGATATGTTCTATATGCAGTCGGGCGGGACTGCGGGCAAGCCAAAGACGATCGCGCTGTCCTCGCGCAGCGTAAACGCGATGGTCGAAAATCTGCGCGAACATCTCGGAGACAGATTCTCGGGCAAAAAAATGCTTGCGATTATGCCTATGTTCCACGGGTTCGGGCTGTGCATAGGCGTGCATACTACGCTCAGTTTCGCCGCGTCGTGCGTGCTTATGGCGCGATTCAATGTGAAAAAATGCGCCAAATTGATAGACAAGGAGCGCATCACCACAATGCTCGCCGTGCCGCGAATGATCGGCAAGTTGCTCGCCTATGACAAATTCAAGGGAGAAGCCGTCTCAAGCCTCGAGGACGTGTATGTGGGCGGCGACACCGTTCCCAACGAGCTTGTGCAGGCGTTTGAACAGCGTATGCGCGAGAGCGGCTCGGACGCGAAACTTTCTCCCGGGTACGGACTCACGGAGACGGTCACGGTGTGCGCGCTCACAAAACGCGGCGAGTTTTTGGAAGGATCTTTGGGCCTGCCCATCGGCGATACGCAGGCAATGATCGTGGACGACGACCTCAATCCTTTGCCCGCGGGAGAGAGGGGAGAATTGCTCCTCAAAGGCGGTCAGCTGATGAGCGGATACCTCGGCGACAGCGAAGCGACCGAGGCGGCAATGCCCGTCATCAACGGCGAAAAGTGGGTCAAGACGGGAGACATCTTCAGTATGGACGAGGAGGGCAGACTGTTCTTCTTTGACAGGAAAAAGCGCCTCATCAAGATATCGGGTATGAACGTATTTCCTTCGGACATCGAGGGCGTCGCGTGCGAGCTGGACTTTGTGAAAAGCGCGGTCGCGGTGGAGTATGCCGTCGGCGGCAAGCCCTTCATCCGCTTGCTCGTCGAGGGCGAACTGAGCGAGGAACAAAAGAAGCAGGTCGTCGAACATATTTCGACCCGCCTGTCCAAGTGGAACACTCCGAGCGACGTCGTGTGCCTGAGCGCTTTCCCGCGCACGAGCATAGGCAAGACGGACATCAAAGCGCTTGAAGCGGAGTGGGGAAAGCAGAGATCCTCGCTTTGAGAGTATCCCGTGCCGAATTCTAAAAATAAAGCGATAAAAAAACTCCCGTCGTAAGTTTTGCGGCGGGGATTTTTTATAATCCGAAGGGAAGCTCTTCGACAAAAATTTTGCGGCGTTTTCGGATTGCGCGTCGCGACATATGCGCGAGCGGGGCGCACAAAGCAAAGCGCATATGCGCATATCGTCCTTTATGGCGATGATGGCTCGGCTCCACGTATGCGAATATGCGCCCGCGTCCAAAGGACTTTCAAAAGCGCAAGAGCAGAGCGCGTCATATGCTCATATGCCGTCGTCTTTTGAGGTTTGCCTGCCGCATTCGAGCGCGCATATATTCGGCGGCGCAGATGAAGCGCTCCCGTCACTTGGCGGGATAAAACGCAAAGCGCCCGTTTTTTCGAGAGAAAAAGCGCATATTGCCCGCAATATCTGAGGGCGGCGTCAAACTACACTCGAAAAAAGTTTGGCGGTATACAACAAAATAGACCCGTTCGGGCCTTTTTTGTTGGCTTTTAATGCATTATTTGCAAATCGGGGGAATGGAAATAAGTCGTGATCTATTGCAGGATAGTGCAAACGCCGCTTGTGCTGTTTTGCTTTCAGGCTTCCTCGAGAGCTTTCTTGTATTCTTTCAGAATAAGATCTCTCAAATGTTCGCGAGTTTCCGTGTTGATGGGATGCGCTATGTCTTTGAAGTCTCCCGCGGGCGTCTTTCTGGAGGGCATGGCGATGAATTCACCGGAATCCCCGGCGATTATCTTGATGTCATGGATTGCAAAACAGCCGTCAATGATGATTGATGCTACAGCCTTGAGCTTGGAACCGTCGCCGGTCACAAGTCTGATCTTGATGTCCGTGATATTTAGCATACTTTCCTCCTTGGCTTTATTTTTTTTATTATTATACAAATCCTATCATACAATTTGTCGTTTATCAATAGGAATTTTGTTTTTTGCCTATATTTTTCACATTTTTAATAAAAATATCCCAAAAAAAGTTCAATATATAAACTATTTTTGGCCGTTTTAACGCGTTTTGGGCTGTGAAACGAAAAATTTGCCGTTTTGATCGGCAAAGGGAGCGAGAAAAAGTTTTCCTTTGCGGGAGGAAATATCTCCCTGGATAGTTTGTCAAACGCGAAAACGGCGTCATATAGTGAGGGCGTGGCACGTATTCATTTTGTGGGGATAGGCGGCGTGGGGATAAACGCGCTCGCAAAATTTGCGAATGACGTCGGGATAGAGGCGAGCGGAAGCGACGCAAAACTTTGTCCGCTCGCGACGAGCGTGGGCGGCAACGTGTATTGCGGAGTGAACGCGGACGCAGTGGACGGAGCGGATCTTGTCGCGTACACCGAGGCGGCAAAACCTTCCCATCCCGAGATAATGCGCGCAAGAGAGCTTTTTATCCCGACGGTCCCCCGTCAAAAGCTGTTGGGCGAGGTCTCCGCGCTGTTTGACAGAAGCGTCGCCGTCGCGGGAACGCACGGAAAGACCACCACTTGCGCTATGCTCGCACACATCCTCAAGGCGGCAGACAAAAAATTTGTCGCTATGATCGGCGGCGAGAGTTTGGACTTCTCCAATTATGTCAACAATAGGCTTGAATTTTCGCCTAGCGAAGAGGAAAAAATCGGATTTTTGGCGCATTGCGCGGGGAAGGACGGCGGCGGATACAGCCTGTTGAGGAGCAGGACGCTCTCAAGCGGAGGCATTTTTGTCACCGAGGCGTGCGAGTATAAGCGAAGTTTTCTCGAACTCAAACCGTACATAGGCGTCGTAACCAACGTTGAATATGACCATCCCGACTGCTACTCGTCGCTTGAGGACGTGAGGCGAGTGTTTGACGAGTTCCTCGCGCAAAGCAGAGTCGGGATCACCGCTGTCGACAAAAAGAGCAAAAATGCTTTCGCCGTGAGGGCGATGGGGAACGGATTGGACGTCGAACTGTCGCTCGAGAGCGGAGTCGTCAAGCTGAACGGCAAAGCGATATGCAAACTCACATTGCCTTTGGGCGGCGAATACAACCTCGGAAACGCAATGTTTGCACTCGCCGCGGCATATGC
The DNA here is from genome assembly GCA_947628255.1 of uncultured Clostridia bacterium. Lineage (GTDB taxonomy): Bacteria > Bacillota > Clostridia > Christensenellales > CAG-917 > CAG-475. Next base: position 4,213 of record CANQZE010000020.1, read on the forward strand.
GTTGGGCATAAATGTCGCGGACGGCGCGGCAGCTCTGACAAGTTTTGCGGGAGTCAAACGGCGATTCGAGCGGGCGAAGGATGTGGACGGCGTGACTGTGTATTTCGACTTTGCGCACCACCCCACCGAGATCGCGTGCGCGCTGAAACGGGCGAGGGAGACGGGACGTACGCTCGCCGTATTTCAACCGCACACCTACAGCCGCACCGCGGCATATCTGGAGGATTTTGTCGAGGCGCTGGGAGCAGGCGACGAAGATCTCGTGCTGTTGCCGACTTATGCCGCGCGCGAAAGCAAGGAAGAAGGTTTGGATTCGGACGCGCTTGCCGACGCCGTGAAGGCGCGCTTCCCGAAAAAGAGAGTGATCCTCGCGGGAGGCAAACGCGAGGCGCTCGACGCGATCGGGCGGCTTGCGAAGGGATACGACGTCATTTTGATGTTGGGCGCGGGCGACATCTACGACCTGAAGGATATGCTTTGACAAATTGTCGAAAAATATCGACGGCGCGCTCGCAAAAATTTTGTCGAAATTCGGCGGAGGCGAAGTCGAGAAATTTTTGTCAAACTATGTCGATCTCAAAACGAAAAAATTTTTTGCGGGAGAGGATATCCGTTGTCGAAAGATGTCGAAGAGACAAAAAAGAAATTTTTGTCGAAAAAAGTCGCGGGCGAAAAAAATTTTTCTCGTCTCGGACTTTGTGAAACGCCATTGAAAATCGAACAAGAAAAATTTTGTCGAAAAATGTCAAGTTTGAAACGAAAAAATTTTGCGCGGCAAATTTGCAAAAAAGTACTTTAATATGAATATATCGCCATATAAACTTGCGATTTGGCTGTTCTCATATGCGTCGCCACGCATATGAGAACACCTGTACGCTCAGATGACGTCCTCGAGATTGAAGTCGAGGATGCGGTGAAGGTTTGACGACATCACGATGAGAGATTGTATTTTTGATTGCGCGTTTTGATAGTCTCCGCTCTCGAGCGAACCTTCCGTCTCGCCGAGCGCGACGGAGAATGCGCGAAGGTCGGGAGAATAGGTGAACAGTTCCATAAACGAGCGCTGTTTTTCCCACCATTTTGTCAGATCTCTGACCCCGTTCAAGGCGCTGTCGCTCTCGCTCAGAACGTCCGCCTCGATCTCGCCCAGACGATCGTCCAAAGTGGAAAAGACTTTGTCCACATAGACGTTTTCAAGTATTCCCGCGGTGATTATGGCAAGCAGAACGACGATCGCAACGATGACTTTTTTCATTTTTTCACCTCGCTGTCATTTTGGTCTTTTGCGCCGTTTGTCATCTTCAATCTGACGCTGTTGCCGTCCTCGAGGCTGAGGGCGCCGTCGTCCGTCGGCATTTCGGAATCGAACACGCGCTCGCCCTCGTCCGCGCTCTCTTCGTCGGGGATGGACGCGTCCGAGACGGATACGTTTTGCTCGGCGCTCTCATCCGAGACAAGTTGAGCCGTGATGAAGTTGCCGTTGTACGGCTGCAAAAATACGTTTTGCCCCGCGACGAGCAACACAAGCACCTGCTCTTGCCCGATGTGCAATCTGTCGAGCAGGGTGAGCATCCTCTCCTTGGTGACGCCTTCGAGCTTTGAGAGATTCTCGCCCAAAAATTCGCCTTCCATTATGACCGTGATGGGGATCTCGGCTTTGGGCAGGGACAACCCGACATCCTCGGCGCAGAGAGGTTTGCTTTGGGATTTGGGCAGCACGGTGAGACTTCCGTTTGTCTCGAGTATGGCGTATTCCACGTCGCAGGGATTGAAATATCCGTCGCCTCTGAGCGCTTCCATTATGTCGTCGATGTTCATATTCAGCTCTTTCATCACGTCGGGCAGGATGTTGCCGTCGCGGATGATGATGACGGGCTTGCCGTTGAGAAATTTGCGGAATCGTACGCTCTTTGTGGCGAGTTTTGTGATGATGATATGCACAAGAAACAGCGAGAATACGGGGATTATGCCATAGATGATCGGGATGGTGGCGTCCGCCATCGGTATGCACACAAGCTCGCTTGCCACAAGCGTGATGGCAAGTTCGAAGGGTTGCAACTCTCCAAGCTGTCGCTTGCCCATCAATCGCATCGCGAGCAGCAGGAAAAAATATAAGATAAGGCATCTCAAAAATAAGTTCAGCATACGCATATTTTGCGCGCGCGTCGCGTTTTTATTATTATTTTGTCATCGCGCGGTATCCAGAACTTCGCAATATCGAATTTTCGCCGCGGCGGCGACATAAACTTTGTCGATGAACAAAACTCTCAAGGCGTTTTCCGTGGTGACGGGCTTTGCGATCGCCACGCGGTTGATGTCGTTTGGATTCAAAATATGGATGTCGCGCGCGCTGGGCGCGGAAGTCATAGGACTATATCAGATCGCAAACAGCGTGTTGATGATGCTCTTCACTGTGACGTCGGGCGCGCCGACCGTGCTTTCGCGTAAAATCGCTGAGGCGGGAGGGGACATAAAGCGACAAAATTCGCTCGTCACAGCTTCGCTGATTGTGGGGTTGATCTTTTCGGGCGCGACGGTGGGCGTCATTTTCGCGCTGAGAGACAAGATCGGGATCTTGTTTTCGGATCCCGCGTGTCTGCCCATATTTTTGATACTTTTGCCCACGCTGATCACCTCGGGCATATACGCGTCCTTGCGCAGTTGGTTTTGGGGGCGCAAACGATTTTTGGCGTTTTCGTCCACGGAACTCATAGACGAGACGGCGCGCATAGTTTTGTCGATATTGCTTGCGGGCGGGATAGCGAGCGGATTGAGCGGGGCGCAGGGAGTCGCCATCGCGATGACGCTGTCCGACGCGCTGTGCGCTATCGTCCTTGCGGCGCTGTTTTTTGTTGCGGGCGGGAGATTTTCCAAGCCTTCGGGATTCAAGGAACTCACGCTCAGAGCCATACCTCTCTCCGCGACGAGGATGATCACATCCGTTGCCGCTTCAGTCACGGCGCTCGCTTTGCCTCAGATTCTCGTCAAGTGCGGAATGAGCGTGTCCGAGGCGACCGCGGAATACGGAAGGATCGCGGGAATGGCGATCCCGCTCATAATGGCTCCCGTGATGCTTGTGAGTTCGCTGTCCGTCGTGCTTATCCCCGACGTAGCGTCGCTCAAGGCGGCGGGAGAGATGGACGCCGTCAAAAAGAAATTGATGAACGCGGTCAGCTTCGCAATGCTTGTCGCGTGCGTGTTTTTTGTGCTGTATATGCCGCTCGGCAGGCATTTGGGCGCGTTGCTTTTCAAGGACGCAAAGGCGGGGGAACTCGTCTCGAATTGCTCGTTTATGCTGTTTTTCATTGTGATGGCGCAGGTCACGACGCCAATGCTCAACTCGCTTGGCCTCGAGAGGACAACGTTTTTCAACTCGCTTGCGGGCGCCGCCGTGATGATGCCTTGCACGCTGCTCCTGCCGAAATACGTGGGCGTGTATGCAATGGCGATAGGCTCCGCGGGCTGTTTTTTGACGATATCCGCGCTCAACATAATAGCGCTCTCAAGGCGGATAGGCGGATTCCTCGACATCGCAAAGATGTTCAAATGTCTGCTGTTTTCCATTCCGCTCGCGTTTCTGGGCGCGTTTGCGGACAGACTTATGAGCGCGGTGACGGGCGGGATCGTCAGCTGTCTCACCGTCGGAGGACTGTTGATTTTCTTCCTCTTCATCTTCATCCACGCATTCTCCATAGCGGATATAACGGCGTTTGTCAAACTGCTCAAGCCGACGTATGTCAGCTCGAGAGCAAAGCGACGGGGCAGGGAGAGGAGGAAAAAGCACGCGTCGGGAAGCGGATCGTTATCGCAATGAAAGGGACGTCGCAATGAAGAGAACTGCACCGATCATAATGTAAAGAATATATAAGGTATAACGACAATAAAATACGGCGCAACGAATTTTCGCTGCGCCGTAAGTGTTTTTTGATTTTCGCAATGAGGTCAATCCTTGTCGGAATCGTACCTGTTGTGTTTCTCGTCCACCGATTGAGAGGAATCGGAGGAAGTGGGCGACTTCTTGATCTTGACGCTCTTGGGCGCCAGCTTGCGGAGCTTGCGCACGATCAGCACGATGATGACCGCGATGATGACGAGTCCGAGTACGATCGTGGGGATCATCCACCACAGATAGTCGAGGTTGAAGGAACTCTTCGGGGTCTCGGTGTTGGTGTCCGTATCGGACGGATCGCCGCTTTCGGACGCGGTGACCTCGCGGAAGCGGTTGAAGTCCGCCTTGGACTCGTCGTTTTTCGCTTCGTTGAAGATATCCTCGTCGATCAAGTCGATCGCGACGTCGTCGAACATCGCGTAGCCCGTCGTGAGTCCGTTCGTCACGGATTTGCCGTCGACGTCCTTGTTGATGTATCTGCCGAGGGAGAGCTTGATCGTGACGGACGTGACGTCCTCGTCAAATGTTCTGACATAGAAGGAATAGGTCGTCCATTCGTCCTGCGAGATCGCCTTGAAGCTCAACTCGTTGCCGCTCTCGTTTGCGGAACCGAGATAGAGTTCGATGTAGGCGCCGATCTCCTTTTTGACGCGCTCCGCCTCTTGTTCCGCCGCGGACAGACCCTTGAAATCGTCGTCGTTGTTCGCGTTGTTGAGGCCGTATGTGCGCATCTTGACGCTCACTCTGTAATAGGAGTTGGCTTTGAAGGTGTTGCTCGAAGAGGTGTAGGTGTAGGCGCTCTTTGTCATATTGTTGATGACAAGGATGTGATCTCCGTCGGGCGCGCCGTATTTGCCTTGGATCTGCTCCGCGGGCAGCCAATTGTTGACCTTGAGGTCGGTGATTTTTTGCTCGACGATGAGCGCGGTGACTTCGGAGTTGGTGAGACCTGCCGCTTCGGGATGGTTGGTCCTGTATTCGGTGAGTTCGTCATTGGTGACGGTGATGTCGCTGTTCTCGGAAGTGTAATCCTTGCCGAGGATGCCGACATAGTCGACGCCGTCTATATTCTTGGAATCATAATAGTTGGTGCTCTTGGTGTACAGGATGCCCGCGCTTGTGTTGGAAGAGCTTTGGTTGGAACCTGCGGCGCCGCTCCAGCCGCTGGGAGAAGCCAGCGTTCTGCGAGACTCGACGGAACTTGAGAGCGGGTCGAAGCTGTCCACGTTGAAGTCGAGTTGATTCACTTTGGAGCCTGCCTCCGTTTCGCGCTTGACCGCCTCGTCAAACTTCTCCTCGTCCGCTAAGGTGTAGGAGGAGATGTTGTCAAAGAATACGTGTCCTGCGGACTTCGCGTTTTCGACCTCTTGCTCATAGTTTTCATCGTCCTCGTCGGCTTTGAATTGCACATCCTCGCCCAGCCACAGGTTGAGTTTCAAAGACACGCTGTTTTTGCCGACCTTAATGAAGAACACATACTTCGTCCAAGCGGAACCCGCCTCTTCGGCGCTTGTGATCGTGAAGAAGTTGGAGTTGCTGTTTGTGCCGGAGCCTGAAGCCTCGCCCGTGAGACGGATGCTTGCCTTTGTGGGACCGTATGTCCTTGCGTACAGGCTGAGGACGTTGAAGGTGTTCGCCGAGAGTGTGAAACTTGACGAAGCATAGCCGACGGCGAATTTTTCCGCGGTCTTGCTGCCGATCGCAAGGAGATTGGGACCGGAGACGGACGCTATGTTCTGATAATAGCTGTCGCTCGCCTTGTCGCCGAAGAAGTTCTCGAAGAACTCAGCGGGAAGTCCCGTTGCCGTCTCCGCTTGATGAGAGGAGCCGAACAGCGTGTTTTCATACAGACCGTTTTCTTCCTCCGTCTCGGAGTCCTCTTTGAGTTGGATGATGCCCGCGTAAAGCGCGCTGTCCTCATTGTTCACGATGGTGGAATCGCTGATGTCCCAACTTTCGGGAGTGGCGGGAACGTCCTGATCGTAGAGGTGATTGATGGATTCGTCGAGGTTCTCGTCGTCGAGGTCATAGTTGTCGAAACTGCCGTTTGTGAACTGATAGGTGAATTCCGAACTCAGATCGCAAGTCTTGGTGTAGGTGGATGACGAAGTGCCTTGATAGTTGGCGTAGGTCAGATCCGCCATATTGAAGTTTGCCACATACATCGTGCCGCTCGTGAGCGTCGTAGTCGCCCAACGGTCGCCCGTGCCGAGCGTGAATTTGAGCGCGATGTCGGTCGAATCCTTGATTGCGCCGCGCACGACGATGTTGATCTCGACCCAATCGTTGAGATACTCGTCATAATCGTCTGTGTTGACGCGGGTGACGGACGTGAGGATGACTTCGTCGTTCTCTTCATCCTCCGCTTGCGCGGTCTTGTCGAGGACGTAGACGTATGCGCCGCTCGTCGCCTTGACGTCCACTGTCTTGAGCCAGAAGGACACGCGGTAGAACCTGTTCGCCTCAATGGTTATGGGCGCGGTCTCCACCTCATAATAACTGTCTTGGGAGGCATGCATCGCATATGCCATCTTCGAAGGCATATCGTAGGGCAGGCCGGGATATGTGCCGAGCTTGTCCGCATAGGATGCAAAGTCGTTTTCGCTTGCGATGTTCACGATGCCCTCGCTGACAAAGTCTTCGATGCGGGGATTGTTGCTGTCCTCAAAGTCATAGTTGCTCTTCCAGTCCTGCGGAACGCCGCCGAAAGGAGTCACGCCGCTGCCGGGCAGGGTGGTCGTCTCGTCGCTCGAAGGGGCAAGATAGTTGTCCAGCGCGTTGTCCGCATTTCTCAGGTCGACGATGGCGCCCGTCTTTGCCGAGTTTTCGGCGAGGGAAACGTCGAGCGTGTTGTTGTCGTCGACTAATGCCTTGGTTTCGTCGGGGTTGGGCAGGGAAGCGATCTCATCAAGTCTGAGTTCGTCAATAAACAACCAGCCCGATGAGAATGTCCCGTTTGCATTGTAGGTCGTGGAGGTGGCGCTTTGAGAGAAGTTGCGGTAGGAGACGGCAGTGTTGCTGCTCGTGCCGTCCGTGCCGAGCCAGATCGCAATATTGTAGCCGAAATCTTTGAATTGATTGCTTTGGATATAGAAGGTGTAGGTCGTCCAACCCGACATCGTCCAACCGCCGAAATCTTCCGCGGAAGTGAAGCCCTTCGACGCATCTGTCAGCGTCCTGCCGCCGATGAAAGTCTGATCGGACTTGTTTTGCGCGATGCCTTTGATGACGATGTCTTTGCCGTCCGTACCCGAGAGGATGAGGGACACGCCCGCGCCTCTCACGCTCGCGGCGAGCAGGCTGATGGACAGCGCGTAGGTCTTGCCCTTTTCAAACGTGATGGTGCGCGACGAGCGTATGCCTTGCGCGGTCATAAGTTGTTGAGAGAGCATAAACACGCTCTTGCCCACACGATCGTTGTAGGAGTTGATGATATCGGCAAAGCCGAGGTTTTGGGGGTTTTCATCGGGCGGGCCGAGAATGTCCGCGGGAGTGTAAAGATCCTCTTTGTCGTCGGCGTTGACCTTGGTCCTGTAATTGGAAGAATATTTGCTGTAGTTGTCGGCAAATTTTGTCGTGTCGATGATGGCGTTGTAGCCGAGACCCGTGGGAGCCGCGTCGTCCTTGCCGCTGTTGCCCGTCACGTGCGTCCAGGAGTTGGGAACGCCCGTCGAGGAAAGGTTGAGAGAGCCGAAATCAAAGCGGCCGTTGGGGACTTTGAGAGTCGTTGTCGTGACTTGCACTGTCTTGCCTTGGGCAACTTCGAGAGCGCCGCCGCTCTTTTGCTCCGCGTCAAGCGCCTTCTCATAGGCGGCTTGAGGGTTGGCAACCTTCTCGTTTGCGACGTCGTCGTCCTTGATGTCCGCGTGATCGGCGGAGGAGACGAGCTTCTTGAGAGAGAGATTGTCAAAGAAAACGTATCCCGCGGTCAGGCCGTCCGTGTAGGAAGCGGTGTATTTGCCGAGGCCGAGCTGAACGTTGAGGCTGGTGGTGGAGACGGGAGAAGTCTCGATGTAGATCTCGTAAGTTTTCCACTCGCCGTTTGTGTTGATGGCGGAAAATTCCGCATAGGTGTTTGAACTCACGTAAATGCGAGCGCCGGGTTCGGCGGTCGTCTTGGGATTTTTGTCCTCGTCGAGGCTGCCCGTGATCTTGTAGGTGAGAACGTCGACGCTGAGTTTATAATATGAACCCTTGTCGAGAGTGAAGCTCGCGGATGTGTATCCGTATGCGGTGGGTCCGTGCTGAGCCTTGTCGTTTTCATCGAGGGACTCTTTGGGCTGATATATCATAAGGACGTTTTTGTTTTCATCCTTATCGTCGCCGTGTCCGCCGCTGACGAGTTTGCTTCTCAGCTCATCATCCGCGTCGTCCTCCGACCAAGCCTCTTTGTTGGCGGCGTAGAGCGCGCTGTCAAGGCTGATGACGCCCGAAATGACGTCGTCGCGGAAGGAGCTTGAAGAGTACATCTTCGAGCCGGACCAATTGTCCGCGGAGCGAGGATAATCCTTGGCGTCTTGATCTGTCATCTTAAAGTCGCCGTTTTGGATGAGCAACCCTTCGGTCGCTTCGATCTCCTCGGGTTCTTCGGGCGCGTTGGTGGGATTGCAAGCGTAGAGCAAGCAGGACGTCAACGCGACGATCACAACGAGTAAGAGCGCTAAAACTACTGTTTTCTTCTTGTTCATACCAAACCTATAGTTCTTTGGGGACGTCGTCCCCGTTATTTTGCCGAATTTCACACGCGTATGCGCTTGCGCAAAGGCTTGCGCAAAGGCGTATGATATTTGTTATTCTAATACAAAACATTTTTTTTTGCAATCAAAAATCATACTTTCTCCAAAAATTATAAAACTATTAAAATGATGGGCGCAAGTTTTATACCGGAATCTATCATTGCCTTTGGCGCGGGGAAGTATACCTGCCCGTCCGTCAGGCGCCGCCTTGCGAAGAGGATCGCGACAATTTTTGCGGGGTTCGCGCTCGGAGCGGTCAACGGATGTTTCGGATCGGGAGGCGGGATGCTCGCCGTCCCCGTCCTGACATTTCTGATGGGAATGGAGGACAAAAAGGCGCACGCAACCGCGATAGCGGTCATTTTGCCGCTGTGCGCGATATCCGTCGCGATCTACTCCGCAAGGGCAAGTTTCGACGCACTCGTCGTGTTGCCAACGGTCATAGGCGTGTTTGTCGGCGGGATATTGGGCGCGGCGCTCCTCAAAAAGATACCGTCCCAATGGCTGAGTTTTGTGTTTTACGGGCTTATGTTGCTCGCGGGGATAAAAATGGTCGCGGAATGATTTTTGCGGTATCTGAACGAGCGGATTTTGAAAAAGGGACGTGCGTATGAAGTTTTTGCTTTATGTTGCGGCGGGACTCGCGGGCGGAGTGCTTGCGGGGATGGGAATGGGCGGAGGCACGCTCACGCTTCCCATTTTGGTGTTGCTTTTGGGAGTGGAACAACTCACCTGCCGAATCAACTAGCCCTGAAAATGGATGGCGCTTGAGCGGGAGACCTATACCTAACCGTTGTAACTTGTGTAATAATATTATCACAAACATAAATTCCAAATTATATATTTAATAAACACCTGGTTACAACGAGTAAGAGAGTTGCAGTGGTTAGCGTTGAAGGTTTTAGGCGTGAGCCTAGCTGGAGCTTCCACTGGTGCAGATCTTGGTGGTAGTAGCAAATATTCAAGTGAGATCCTTGAAGACTGAAGTGGAGAAG